>JACQKI010000065.1 GCA_016204645.1 Candidatus Kerfeldbacteria bacterium | reverse complement strand
AATCGACAGCGGCGATCGGCCGATCGGCGACTGGTCAATGTCGATCACTATGTCGAGGATCTGCAGACCCACTATCTCACGTTACGCGGCCGGCAAATCCTTAGCTCCGAAGAAGTGCGCATTCAAGGCCTTGGCTAGAATCTCGGTCATCAGGGTTGATTTGCCTGATCCGGACACGCCGGTGATGCAGACGAACTTGCCGAGCGGAATGTCAACGTCAATGTTCTTCAGATTAAAGGCCGAGGCGCCCTTGATGGTCAGCACCTTGCCGTTGCCGGCGCGGTATTCTTTAGGCGGCTCAATCCGCAGCTTGCCAGTCAGGTACCTGCCGGTCAGGGATTCGGGATTCGCCATGATCGCCTTGGGTGAACCTTGGGCCACCACTTCGCCCCCGTGCTCGCCCGCACCCGGTCCGATGTCCACTACTTCGTCGGCTTCCAGGATGGTATTTTCGTCATGCTCGACGACGATGACCGTGTTGCCGAGGTCGCGCAGCCGCTTGAGCGTGGCTATCAACTTGTCGTTGTCTCGCTGGTGAAGGCCGATTGACGGTTCGTCCAAAATGTACAGCACGCCGACCAGGGACGAACCGATCTGGGTGGCCAGCCGAATGCGCTGCGCTTCGCCGCCGGCCAGCGTCGAAGCGCTCCGGTCGAGCGTCAGGTAGTCGAGGCCGACGTTGTGCAGAAACTGCAGCCGACTGCGGATTTCTTTCAGAATCTGGTGGCTGATTTTCTGATCTCGCTCTGAGAGTTGGCTGTCACCGGTTTTCGACTTGGCGCTGCCCAACCGCTCGAAGAACTCGATGGCCGTCTCAATGGTAAGCGCGGCCACGGCGGCGATGTTTTGCCCGCCAACCGTCACGCTCAGCGCTTCCGGCTTCAACCGCTTGCCCTCGCATCGCTTGCACGGGAAAACGCGCATGTACCGTTCGATCTCGGCCCGCATGTACTCGGATTCGGTTTCGCGGTAACGGCGCATCAGGTTGGGAATGACGCCCTCGTAGGTGGTGTAGAACTCCCGCACCTTGCCCAGGCCCGAGGTGTTATTGACGTCGTAGGTAGTCTGGCCAGTGCCGTACAGCACCATCTCGAGGGCTTTCCTCGGCATTTTTTCAGCCGGCACGTCGAGCGAGAACTTGTTGGCGCGAGCCGCCGCCTCGAGCACGCGATAGTACCAGGTCTGGTTCGAGCTCGTCCGCGACCACGGCCGGATCGCGCCCTCGGCAATGGTCAACCGCTTGTTCGGAATGACCAGATCTGGATCAACCTCAAGTCGCGTGCCTAACCCGGTACATTCTGGGCAGGCGCCGTGCGGCGAGTTGAACGAAAACGTTCGCGGTTCCAGGTCAGGCAGGTTGGTGCCGTCGTACGAGCAGGCAAAGTGTTCGCTGAACATCAGCAGGTCGCCGTCCGGGACGAACTCATCGCCGCGCGGCTTGAGCTTCTGAATAAACACCAAGCCTTCGCCGAGCTTGAGGGCTGATTCGACCGAATCGTAGAGCCTGGTCTTCTCCGAATCCTGCTCTTTTTCCTCGGCGTCCTCGCCGATGGTCAGGCGATCGACCACCACCTCAACCTTGTGCTTTTTCTGCTTGTCAACTTTCAAGTCTTCGGCCTCGTCGACGGAGTAGACCACCCCGTCAAAGCGGACGCGGACGTAGCCGGCTTTTCGAACTTCGGCGACTAAGTGTTTGTGCTCACCTTTCTGGTCGCGGATGACCGGCGCCAGGATGATGGTCTTCGTGCCCTTGGGAAGCTGGCGAATGTGGTCGACGATCTGCTCGACGGTCTGCTTCGAGACTACCCGACCGCACTTCGGACAGTGCGGTATGCCGATCCGGGCGTAGAGCAAACGCAGGTAATCGTAAATCTCGGTCACGGTGCCGACGGTCGAGCGCGGATTGTGGGTGGTCGATTTCTGGTCGATCGAAATGGCCGGCGACAGGCCTTCAATCTGGTCGACGTCGGGCTTGTCCATCAAGCCCAAAAACTGCCGGGCGTAGGCTGACAACGATTCGACGTAGCGGCGCTGCCCCTCGGCGTAGATGGTATCGAACGCTAAGGATGACTTGCCCGATCCGGACAAGCCCGTAAAGACGATTAACTTGTTTCTCGGCAGCTCCAGGTTGATATTTTTCAGGTTGTGTACCCGAGCGCCGCGAATGACGATTGTGTCCGGCTGGTTCTGCTTCATTTCTTCGAAAATATACGAAGCTGAGACAGTGTACACCCGGTGTCAAGCACGGTCAAGGGCTATGGCCTCGTCACCTATTAATGTGCGCCCCCGGCCAAGCTGTGCCTGGTCGGGGGCATATGGAAATCCTCCGGGTACGGAACTTACAGATCGAGGGCGCTCGCCTTGAGCTGCTCGAGGATGCGCCGGGTGCGCGGCGAGTGCAGCACGAGCCGTTCTTCCAGTCGATGGCAGACGGTGCACTCTCTGATGCGGACGAAGTGCCCGGGAACCGACGCTGGTCCTTCGTGGTCGTCCTTCAGCCAGCCGGTACAGCCAGACGTCAGTGAACACGGTTCATGATTCTGCTTCCGCCGCCGGATCCAGCGGTACAGCAGGACTGCTCCCACCACCAGGGGAGCGATCGAGAGCATGACGAGTCCGAGCATGGTTCACCTTCCTGGTGAGAATCGGGAACGTCAGGTGCGGAGCAAGATGCGTTGCCAGTGGACAGGGTGTAGCTAATGTTCGTTGCAACCTCCTCTCGTGTCGGATCGGGATTATCCATCGGGTTGATCGCTCGATGAGGGGACAAATCAGTCAGGCGAAGAAACCACCCGATGACCATCCACAGAACGACGAAGGCGAGAACCATGATCACTGTTTCCACCACAACGACCACTTCCCGTAGCTTAATGAAGGGCACCTAGCTTGGCTGTCGCCCCTTGATGACCTTGGGGGTCCAACGAGGTGGCGGCTTTTCGTTCAGCCGAACCCCCAGGTCGCTCCGCCAAGGCACGAAGCCGAGCAGACAGGTCAACGCCGCGAAGGCGCAGTTGACCGTCATCACTGCCCACAGCCGCAGCGTCACCGCCGCTGAAAGGATGAACCTCATGTTCACCTCCTCGGTAGGATGATCAGCCAGTCATCAGAGGCTGAGCCCCTTGACGGCCTCGATCGTCTTCTTCGGGTGGAAGACAAACGCCACGGCCAAAGTCACGGCCAGCAGCAAGAAGTACAAAACCATCTTGAACACATCACCGGGCTCTGCGGCTTTGGTTCTGATTGACATGCGTCCCCTCCTTCATGGATCACTCGGTTCGTGGTCGTCGGAGCCGAAGATCCACTCCGTCAGACCGACGAGCAGCAGCATGCACAGGGCACCGATCGTGGCCAGTGCCTCACCGATCCACGAACGTCGTGGTGTCAGGCTTCCGCTTATGGCCATGGTTGACCTCCCGAGTCACCCTACAGCGCTGGTTGTTCGTCGGTGACGGAAACTGCTACCGTCTCCGGACAGCGGTCACAGCCGTAGATCGCCTTTCCGTCTTCGTCGCGTAGGTACTTCATCCGCCCCGAACATTGTTCGTCCGGGCATGGATCGAGCAGCGAGCGAAAGAAAGCGCGCATCCCCCAGACAGCAAGGAGGACGACTGCAACCAGAACGGCGAGAGTAGTTTTCCACCACACGGTTAACCTCCCTGTTTTTGGCGTTCAGGACGGCTGTCCCGAACACCGCCTGACGTCGCGATCGCCGCTTCGCCAGAATACGTACAACACTGTTGCGCCAATGGTTACCGGCGCGACTAGAAACAGCGTGACCAGGATGGTCAGGACGAACCCAACCAGTATGGCTGGGATCAGCGCCAGAAAACTGAAACTGTCAGTTGTCAACGAAGCACCTCCTTCGTTCTTCGGGTCACCGGTTCGTGTCAGTGCAGCAAGACGATTGCGGTATACTCTGGTTTCGTCTGCGCGTCAAGCAGAAACATGGCCGACACCGTAACGCATGTTATACTTTCGCCGTGCCGATGACTAAAAAAATCCGAGTCATCCTGAGTAAACTTCCCGTCAAACCCGGCGTCTATCTGTTCAAAGACGCAGCCGGGTCGGTCTTGTACGTCGGCAAAGCCAAGTCACTCCGCAGCCGCGTCCGCAGCTACTTTCAAGCATCAAACTCCCTCGATCCGGCCAAGCAAATCATGGTCAGCAAGATCGATGATCTCGAGTACATCATTGTCGATTCGGAAACCGAAGCCTTGCTGCTCGAAGCCACGCTGATCAAAAAACATCGGCCGCCGTACAACGTCATTTTTACCGACGACAAATACTACCAGTACATCCGGATTACGCTCAAGGATGACTTTCCCCGCGTCGAGACTGTCCGTCGGATTGCGAAAGACGGTAGCCGGTACTTCGGACCGTTTACCTCAGGCTACGCGGTCAAGCAGACGCTCGAGCTGCTCAAGCGCGTCTTCCCCTACCGCCGTTGCACTGAACCGGCTAACCGACCGTGCTTCGACGCCCGGCTCGGTCGCTGCCTGGGTCACGACTTTGGGCCAGGTAGCCGGGAGCGGTACGCCGCAATTGTCCACGGCCTGATTCGCTTTCTCCAGGGCGACGTGGCCAGCACGTTGCAGGATCTGAAACAGCAGATGCAACAGGCTTCGGCCCGCCACGAATACGAGCTGGCCGCTCGGCTGCGCGACCGCATCTACGCCGTACAAAAAGTCGCGGCCGAACAAAAAGTAGTTTCCACTAAACTGGAAGATGAAGATTACGTCGGCTTTGCCCGGTTAGCCGACTTGACCGCCGTCAACCTTTTTCAAGTCCGGCAAGGTAAGCTCTTAAATCGCCAGCTCTTGATGCTGCGACAGACCGCCGGACAGCCGGACGCCGAAGTCCTGTCGTCGTTCATCACCCAGTTCTACGCCCAGTCAACTGACCACCCGCGGACCGTGGTCACGCGCCTCTTGCCGACCGAGCACGCAACTGTCGCCCAGGCCCTGCTGCTCCGAATCGAAGCTCCTAACCGGGGCCGGCGGCGCAAGTTGGTGCTGCTGGCCGAGTCGAACGCCAAAGACTACCTCGAGCGCAAGCAGCGCGAGTGGCTCTCCAAAGAAGCGCGGGCCAAGCTCGGGCTGCAAGAACTGGCCCAGGCGCTGCTCCTGACTGAGCCGCCAGGACGGATCGAATGCTACGACATTTCCAATGTCCAGGGTACGTACGCGGTCGGCTCGCTGGTCGTCTTCGAGCACGGGCTGCCGAAGAAATCAGACTACAAAAAGTTTCGGATCAAAACCGTGGCTGGCAGCAACGACTACGCCATGCTGCAGGAAGTCCTGCGGCGGCGGTTTGGTCGACACTCCCCTCAACGAGGAGAGGCCACGGCGAAGCCGAGGGGAGGAGAGGGGGGGTGGCCTAACCCGAGCTTAGTCATCATCGACGGCGGCAAAGGCCAGCTCAATGCCGCCTTGGCAGTCCTGCGTGAACTCCAAGTGCTCGTTCCGACCGTCGGCTTGGCAAAGCGTGAAGAAGAAATCTTTCGGCCGGGACAAAAAGAATCTATTCGTTTACCAAAAGACAGTGAAGGCTTGTTTTTAATTCAGCGCATTCGTGACGAAGCGCATCGCTTTGCCGTTGGTTACTACCGGCAACGGCACGGCACCGCCGCCGCCAAGTCACTGCTCGACGAAGTACCGGGCATCGGACCGAAGCTCAAAAAACTGCTGCTGCAAAAATTCGGCAGCGTCCAAGGTATTCGTGAGGCCAACGATCAGGTATTAGAAAGTCTTATTGGTAAGAAAAAAACCGGGTTGTTACGAGAGCATTTGTAAAAACAACAGCGCGGACTTTTCCCGCCACAACAATTTTAAAATTCTAAGGACGGCGGGACCCCGCCGAATGGCGGCGGCAGTCCGCGGGTCGTCAAAAGCGCATCACGGTCGATAACAAAGTGACCCCGGGGCACTCGCTCGATCAGAATCAATCGATGAGTGCCCGCAGGGCCGTGTTCAGGCTCAGAGGCCTGGATCCGCTTCAGCGGATGTGGTGTGCGAAGTTCCCGTCAGTTCGAGGTGGCGCCTAGGTGCGCGCCGCCGTGAACCGGTGGGTGCCGTCCTCCCGCATGGCGATCTTCGTGACCAGGGCTTCGCTGTCGGTGCCCGTGGTCGTCGCGTACACGTTGCCGTTGCTCGCGCCCGTCGAGTTCATCGGTGTCAGCGCGTAGTCGCTGCTACCGACGTCGAGGGGCGGCGCCGAACCGGCGCTCCAGATGACGTCCGCGAACATGTTCCCGACGTTCTGCGCGTGGCCGGGGCAGATCGCGACGGTCGCGTCGCAGTTGTCGAAATTATCCGAAATGGCGTTCGTCGTGGTGTTGGTCCACGAGCACGCGACCTGGTCGCCGAGAACCACGACCTCCGACGTGGTGGCGGCGTTGGGCGGGTTGAGCGGGGTGGCGGCGAAGGCCGCGTTGTCGGGGGACGAATTGGCCTGCAAGTGCTGCGGCATGACCGTCACCATCACGGCGACGACGAGGCCGAAACACAGCAGCAGGAGCGTGAGACCGTTCCGGCGGGTGATGGGAGTCATCCCAACCTCCTACAGAAGGTCTGTGCATGCCTGCCATGACTGGCTTCCTTGTCCACCCCAGGCATGCTTAAGGCGGACTAAGGAACAAAGTTATCAGTCCTGACTGATTTTGTCAAGCGTAGTACCATCAACCCATGTCCCGACCCCGACCGAGCACCAGAGCCGAACGCCGGGAAATAAAGAAGCGCCCAACCATGAAAGTGACCGGCGCTTCGGTTAAACGACTGCAGCGCCTGATTGCCTCGTCCAAAACCCGTCGTTGACACGAGCGCTTCTCCGTGGTAGCGTGCACAGAGCCTCAGTCAGCCCTTACCGACAAACCCGATGTCTCGAATCTTCAACATCATTCAGATCGTCCTGGCCGCGATTCTCGTCGGCGCGATTTTGCTGCAGAACAAGGGCAGCGGCCTGGGCGGCGTGTTCGGCGGCGGCGAAGGCAACGTCTACAGTACGCGGCGCGGCGCCGAAAAGATGCTGTTCATTGCCACCATCGTCGTGGCCGTGCTCTTCTTTGCTAGCGCCCTCGCTTCGGTCATCGTCCGAAGCTAAGCTTCGGTCGAACGGTGATCAATCCCTTACCGTCCATCATTCGGCGCCTGCGTTCCGGCCGCGGCAAGCCGGCGGCCGGGCCGGCTGAGCACGACCCAGTCGCCGACCGCGAGCGGGCTCTCGTCCACACCTTAGCCAAAGGCCGGCTGCCGAGCCTCCGGCAGCTCCGCTACCTGGCCAAGGTTTTGCCGCCGTCTGAATTCTTCTTAATCCGCGCCCTCGGCGGATTCGTGATCGTGGCCCTACTCTTCCTCGGCGTCCGCGTTTACGCCCGAAGCGTCACCCACCTGCCGCGGCCGGGCGGCGAAGTGGTCGAGGCGCTGGTCGGCACGCCGCAGTACATCAATCCCATCCTGCTCGGCACCAACGACGTCGATCGTGACCTGTCCCGCCTGCTCTTCGCCGGCTTGCTCAAGCGCAACGAGCGGCAGGAGATCGTTCCCAGCCTGGCTGAGTCCGTCGACATCAGCCAAGACAAGAAAATCTACACCGTCATACTGCGCGCCGGTCTCCGCTGGTCTGACGGCGAACCGCTCAACATCGAAGATGTGCTGCTGACCTTCACGCTCATCCAGGACCAGCTGTACAAAAGTCCCCTGCGTAGCCAATTCCGCAACGTCAAGGTCGAGCGGGTTGACGAACGGACCGTCCGCTTCACGCTCAGCCAAGCCTCGGCCGGCTTCCTGTCCGGCCTGACGGTCGGCATCGTTCCGGCCCACATCTGGGGAGACGTACCGCCGTCGAGCTTCGCCCTGGTCGAGTACAACATAAAACCGGTCGGCGCCGGACCTTTTGCCTTCGAATCGCTCAAGCGCGACGGTGGCACCGGAGCCGTCAAAGAGTTTCGCCTCGTCCGCAACCAATACTACCACGGGCACCCCCCGTACCTCGACCGGCTGACCTTAAAAATTTTTCCGGAAATGCTGAGCGCCATCGACGCCCTGCAGTCCAAGCGCGTCGAGAGCGTCAGCGTCGTACCATCCGATGTCCGCGGCGAGCTTAAGCAAGTCCAAAGCCGCGATCTGCAGCTGCCCCGCTACACCGCCCTGTTCTTCAACGGTCGCCGGAACCTGTTAAAGCCGATCGAAGTCCGTCGCGCCTTGGCCCAGGCCACGCCGCGAACTGACCTGGTCAACGACGTGCTCCACGGCGCCGCCACCATCGTTGACGGACCGTTTGCTTCGGCCCTGCCCGGGCATGCTGGCCAGCTCCAACCGGCATACGACTCAGCCAGCGCTAACAGCACGCTCGAAGCGGCCGGCTGGACCAAGCCGGAAGGCAGTTCAATTCGCAAGAAGGGTAACGACGAACTTACTTTGACCATCACCGTAGTTGACCAAACCGAAGACCTGGACATGGTTGAAATGATTAAACGGCAGTGGGAAAGCGTCGGCGTCAAAGTCTACGTCAAGCCGGTCGACGCTACGCTGATTGCCAAGGACATCATCAAGCCCCGCGACTACGACGTCCTGCTCTACGGCGAAATCCTGCCGGGCGAAGGCGACCTCTACCCGTTCTGGCACTCGTCGCAAGACCGCGACCCCGGCCTCAATCTAACCACTTTTTTCAACAAAGACGCGGACAAACTGCTCGAGGAGCTGCGTGCTACTGCTGACCCGGCCGTGGTCTCCGAGAAGCGCATTGCCTTCCAGCGACTACTAGCCGAACAGTTGCCAGCCATCTTCCTCTACTCGCCGTACTATACTTACGGCTTGGCCAAACGCGTCCATGGCTTCGACGTTCAGTACGTCACCTCGCCGGCCGACCGCTTTGCCAACATCGAAGGCTGGTACGTAAAAACCAAATTAGCGCTTAAGTAAAACGTTTGACATTTGACGTGTGACCAGAGGATGGTAAGTTTAGTGATCGAAGGTCACATTTCGAGCGTTCTCATGAGGGCGAGTGGTGAAGTTGGTAGACCTGCCTGCCGCCTGCCTGTCGGCAGACAGGGCAGGCGCGCATGGTTCAGGGCCAAAAACATTATATGTACTTTGTATATGCAATTGATAGTATTAGAAGGAACTATATATACATTGGACTTACAGACAACGCAAACCGACGAATTGAACAACACAACAATGGAAGGGAGAGGACGACAAGACCATATGCTCCATTTCAAACAATCCTCATTGAATCTTATCCGACCAGACAGGAAGCAAGAAAACGAGAAAAGTATCTAAAATCCGGAAGTGGAAAAGAATTTCTAAAATCTCTTCGGAAAAAATAATGCCGCCGTGGTGGAACTGGTAGACACGCATGGTT
>JACQKI010000064.1 GCA_016204645.1 Candidatus Kerfeldbacteria bacterium | reverse complement strand
GTGTAGGTGTAGTGGATCGGGTTGGCCAGGCCGGGTCGGTGGATGTTTTCGAGTTGAAATCGAACGAAATCGCTCGGCGGGCTGGGTAGCCAGTCGTAGGACGCGACATTGCCGCGTTTGTCTTTCTGACAAGTCAGGCGACGGTAGGTATCGAATGACTGTTCCGCTGCCTGACCGTCCGGATCAGTCGTTCGCCAGACCGTGGCGTCCTCGAAATTCGTTTCGTAGGTCGCCGCCGAACCCCGCCAGTCGGTCACCGTGGTGAGGAGATCGTTCGATGACGGCGCGAGCGATGCGCAGGCGACATTCACCTGGCCGGCCAGCGGCGCGTACGCCGCCGACATGAACTGATTGTCGGCGTTCACGACCTTAGCCAACCGGCCGCCGGCTTCGTAAAAGTATTGGGTCGCAAAACCGCGTGGATTGGCGAGCGCCGCCAGCAGTCCCCGTTTCGTCGGGCACGTGCCGGGCAGCGGCGAAGGGCAGGCGGCGGTTTCATTCGTGGCTGCGTGGTAACTGAACTGCCAGGCTTCGCTCGGCGCGTCGGTCCGGATCCGAGTGATGGATTTTAGGGCGCGTTTCCCCGGGCTGCCGCCGGATTCGCCGTAAGCGTAATACGACAATTGGTGGGCCTGGCCGCTCGGGTCGAGAATGGCCGTCAGCAACCCACTTGCGTCATACGAAAAAACCGTGGCCCGGCCGGTGGCATCCACCACTTGCTCCAGCCGTCCGCTCGGACCGTACTGGTAATCCAGCAGGTTTTGATTGGCGTCCGCAGTCCAGTCAATCAGGCCGGTGTCGGCAAAGCCGTGCGTCGTGCCGTCGGCCTCGTGCAGTTCCCAGGTTGAATCCGCCGGGTTCCGCACCAGCTTCAAACCAGCCGCGGTGCGGGCAGTAGCCAGGTACTCATCCGGCTGGTTCCCGTCTTCAAACTCGATGGTTTGACCGCCGGCGGTTTGCAGCCAGACCTGATTGATCGCCGGCCTGGCCGGGTCATAGGTTTCTCCGAAGTAGGCCACCCGACTGTGCCAGACCCGCTGCTCCGTGGATAACCGCCAGCCGGCCGGCAAAACGCCGGTCGCGCCGCGGCGCGTCAGCGGATTGTACGTCAGCGTGATTGGAATTTGCGGGCCCAGCCCGGCCGTCGAAAACAGCGGTAAGCCAATGGTCAAGCTGCCGTTCGTCACATCCAGTGCCGTTACTCGGTCGACGAGAACGGTTTGATCTCCGACGTCGCCAGCGCGATAGACTGCCGAGTCAGCCACGATCAGCGTCGAACCGCCTGGAGAATCTGATCCGTTCGCGTACGACTCCGTCACCAGCGTCAACGAATCATCCGGGCCGACCAGCAGGTCGCCGGGTACGGGATCGAGCGGCATTGGCCAGGTCAGGCTGGTCAGCGGCCGCCACTCGGTTCCGGATAAGGCGTAGAGTTCGTCCGTCCCGCTATTCGGGTGATCGACGTAGAAGTACGGTTCGCCGCCGCTGATCACCCCCAGCCGAACGCGTCGGTTCGCGCTTTGGTAAAAGGGCACGACCTCGCTGCGGGTCACGTTGCCGTTCGTAATCACAATGTAGCCGTACGGACAGTTGTTGGTAAAAAGCACGTGCAGGCTGCCGTCCGGGCCAAAAGCGTAATCGGCAATGACCGGGCTGTTGGCCGCGCTCAACAGCACGAACGGGTTCCAGGCTTGACCGACAGCTGCCTGCGCGTAGCGGATTTGCCCGGTTCTCAGCTGCAGCAAATGGGCATTGTCCTGCTCATCGATGAAAACCGAAACTGAAGAGCCCGACGCGCCGACAGGTAACAAAACGCTCGGCGACGATCCAACGCCATTGACGGCCAAGAGCTGGTCGCTTTCGACCCAGACGATTCGTTCCATCCCGCCTCGCTCGACCGCCAGGCTGTACGCCATGATCGCATTGGGGGTCGCCTGTCGGATTTTGATTTCGGCGGTCAGTCCGGTTCCATCGAACGACCGATACCACAGCTGGGACTTGGCGGCGTTCGTACCGATGAAGTGCGCTTGTCCCGAGCCGTCAACGGCGACGGAGCGGTCGTTACCTGACGCGTACGTCGCGTTAGCGGACACGAGCGAAACTGGAGCGAGCCACTGCTGTACGCCAATCTGAGTACGAAGGTTGGTGTACCAAACCTCGGAATAATCGTCGGTGTGTCGGAGGACGTGGACGCTTCCGTCTGCACCGCGACCGACCAACGGGCCTTGGTAAGAGGCATTGACGACGTCAGCCGGCGGCAAGGGAAGATTAGTCGCCGTCATCACCCACTCGAAGTGCCGCGGCTCGTACGTCGGTGCGGGGGCGAGCAGGCGTGTGGCCAACGGTCGGGGATTGTCAAAAAAGTACCGGTACTCCGAACGCTGTCCAACCGCCTGTTGGCTAGAAACCGGGCGGCCGATTTGGGTGATGCCCGTCGGATCGGATTTTTGCTGGGCGAACGCGACGGAAGCACTCAACAAAGTACAGAGGGCGACCATCAACATGACAACGCGACGCCGTCCCTCATCTCGCGCTGTCACGCCACGAGCGAAATCTGGCGCTCGATCTCTCGCCGTTTGCTCAGCAGCCGCTCGATTAACTCTTTGACTCAGATGCATGCCAAACACGTTAGTGCTTCACCTTAGCGGTATTAAAGTTATGATGTCAAGCAACGTGGTGTAAAAACTTTTCTGTATCTTTCATTTCAAATTTGGTACACTGAATGACGTACTGCTCCTTGTGGATAATTCAAAACAGCGTGCACGGTGGCGCAACCGCGACCAACCGTGACTCCGAGAGGAGGTGAGCGGAATGGCCAAGCGAAGAAAGAAGGCTAAGAAAGTGAAGAAGACTGCTCGACGGCGTAAGTCGAGCCGGCGCCGTCGCTAACAGGCGCTCAAGACGAAACTAGTCCTGATTGATGACGGGCTAGTTTTGTTTTGCAGGAAGCGACGACAGCAGGCCGAGCGCCACGATGACCGCGGCGATTACAGCCAGGTCGTTCTTGAACAATGGCGTATCCAGCAAACCGTGGGTCATGATGCCGACGGCCGCCGCGCCGTACGGCACGGCTGTGCTGCCAGCCTGCAGCGTCCGCCGGACGAAGTGGACAAGCAGCCAAACTGTCCCAATCAGGCCGAGCAACCCGGTCTCCAACCAGAGGTTGAGGTAGAGGTTGTGCGGCTTGGCCACCAGCCACTCGAGCGGCGGAAAGTAGAAGCGCGGAACGGTTCGGCGGTACGCCGGCTCGAAAGCGTTCGGGCCGATGCCGAGCAGCGGTCGCTCCTGGCCGATGGCCAGGGCCGTGCGCCAAATCTGCGTTCGGACCAAGCTCGACGAGCGGGTGACAAAGTTCAGCTTCTCTTGAACGTAGCGGGTCGGCAAGAGCGCCAGCAGGAGCACTGCTCCGGCCAGCACCAAGCCGATCAGCGCGCGGCGACGATTGGTTCGTCCCAGCGCCACCACGGCTAGTGCGGACAGACCGGCGGCCAAGCTCAAGTAGCCGCCGAACGAGAAAGATAGAAGCAGCACCACGAGGCCAACCGCTGTGGCGAAGCCTGACAGCTGGCGCTCTAGTCGTTGCCACCACCAGCCAATGGCTAGGATCAGCAACGGCACCGTGAACATCGCCAAGTAGTTGGCGACCGGCGCAAAAACCGAACTGACGCGTCCGCCTTCGATCGACTGCCGGAAAAACGCCAGCTGAACCAGCCCGGCTGCCGAAACCAAGAGCAGCGCCGCCAGCAGCGCCCGGCGCAGCGTTGGAATGGAACGTTCGTTTCGAAATTCATGCATGGCCATCAAGCCGACCAGGACCGGCTCAAGTAACCACGCCTTGAGCGCCCCCAAGCTGGCCCGAAGATCGATCGAAACGACCGTTGCCAGGATCCAACCGGCAGCTATCAACCCGATCGGGATGAGCAGCGGACGCCCGACAGCCTGTCGCAGCGTATCGACAACCCGGCCGAGCGACCGTCGCGTCGCCAAGCCCACCAACCAACCGGCTGCGGCTCCGACGACAGCCGCTTCGAGCACGGTGGTCGGAACGCCGGCAACCGATGACCGCAGCAAGTACGCTGGCGAGCCGATCACGACCGCAGCCACTGCCAGCCGTGGCCACTGCCAGCCAACAACTGCGAAACCGATCGCCACCAGGCCAATGGTAATCGGAGAAATCATGCAGCCGCCTCGATGGATTTTATCCGCAGACCGACCAGCACTCCGAGGACCAGCGCCAGCGTCGCCATCAGGTGCGGAAACAGCAGGCTGTTGACGAACAAGCTGTGCACGGTCAGGCTGACCAGCCCGGACAGCGCGCCCAAGCCCAGTCCGCGCTCAAGGTCAGACTGTCCGCGCC
>JACQKI010000063.1 GCA_016204645.1 Candidatus Kerfeldbacteria bacterium | reverse complement strand
GCGCTGACCATGGGATTAGGGAGTACAAATCTGAACTCCGGCAGATGACGAAAGACTGGTTCGATCGGTTTTTGAAGCGCCAGGAACCCCTACCGAATCTCAAACTTCACGGGGAGTAAGGAACCCCGCGCCATTCGACTTGATTGAAAGTGTTTTTTTGCATACACTGCCTTCGCTTTCGGGGATCGTCTCCCGCCAGAGGCGGGCAAGAATGGTAGGACACAGCACCAAGCGCTCAACGCTGGTGCTGGGCAAGCGGCGGCCGGAGCTAATCCCGCCCCGAGCTCGGGGATCGTCTAACTTGCCCCGCCAAATTCTATGTATTATCTATACATACTTTCCAACCAGAAGAATTCACACTACACCGGGATTTCATCACTGCTTCCTGAAGTCAGGCTGGTTCGACACAATCGTGGCGACGTAGCGTCGACCAGACACGGACGACCGTGGCAATTGATTTATTTTGAATCTCATGCGACTTTACAAGCGGTGCGAGAACGCGAAAGGTTAATCAAGAGCTGGCACGGTGGCAATGCGTTAAAGAAATTCCTGAGCGCAGCTCCGGGATCGTCTAACGGTAGGACAGCGGCCTTTGGAGCCGTCAATCCTGGTTCGAATCCAGGTCCCGGAGCTGCGCTCAGGAAAAGAAATTTGGCGGGGTGAAGTAGGACATCACCCTTTAGAGGTGATTATCCAGGTTCGAATCCTGGTCCCCGAGCTGAGTGCGGGAGTTTGACTGACAACCAGCTGGCTGATTTGTGGTACTATAGGTGACAGTATGGCTCAACACCGGAAGCGCGATGTCTTCAAGATAAAACCAGAAGCCCACGATCGGCCGTTCGAGTTTCGGCGCGACATTACGCGACGGCTGGTGCGGGTGATGGGCGAATTTACCGAGGGGTTTGAGCTGCTGTCGTCGCTCAGGCGGCCGGTGACCTTTTTCGGTTCGGCACGCTTTCGCGAGGGCAGCCAGTACTACCGAGCCGCCTATGAGTTGGCGAAACGGTTGGGTCGGGCTGGGTTTACGATTGTGACTGGCGGCGGACCTGGACTGATGGAAGCTGCAAACCGCGGAGCCGTGGACGCAAAAACGCAGTCAGTCGGTCTGAACATTCAGTTGCCGAAAGAGCAACGGGTTAACCGCTACGTCCGTCGCGGCATGGGTTTCTACTACTTTTTCTCGCGCAAGACCATGCTGACTACCTCGGCCCAGGCGTACGTGTTTTTTCCGGGGGGCTTCGGCACGCTCGATGAATTCTTCTCGATCATCACCCTGATGCAGACCGGAAAAATCGAGTGGCGGCCGGTGGTGCTGTTCGGTCGCGACTACTGGCGCAAGCTCAATTACTTCATTAAGGCTAACATGCTGCACCGTCACCACACGATTTTGCCGAAAGACCTGTCGCTCTACCAGATAGTGGACGACGTTGATGAGGCCTTTCGGCTGATCAAGCAATCTAAGCAACGTCGGTACACTTCGATGTAATCATGGAAAGGGAACGATTATGACTCAACAGCCAAAACGTCTTTACCGCTCTCGATCCGAGCGCGTTATCGCTGGCGTGGCTGGCGGTTTGGGACACTACTTCGGCATTGACCCGACGCTGGTGCGGATTGCCTTCATCGTGCTGACGTTCCTGTGGGGCGGCGGTTTGTTTGCCTACTTGGCGCTGTGGGTAATCGTGCCGCTGGAGGGAAAAGCCGAGGTCGAGCCGTCGCTGGGAAAACGCGTCCGGCTGGCGACGGACGAGGCCAAAGCTGCGGCCAAGAAGTTTAAGGACGATGTGACTAAACGGTGAGTATCCGTTGCCGCAGCTCATAATGACGTTCAGCGGTAAGGGGTAAAATCACGAGGAAAACGTGGCTTTTATTGATGAATTGACGTTGGAGCTGGCCGCCGGAAAAGGCGGTGACGGTGTGGTCCGCTGGCGCCGGGAAAAGTTTGTGCCGAAAGGCGGCCCAGCCGGCGGCAACGGTGGTCGCGGCGGGGACGTCTACCTTGAAGCCGTGTCAGACATCACCATACTCGCTCGGTACAAAGGCAAGAAACGTGTGGTGGCCGCGGACGGCGGCGACGGCGGTAGTGCTCAGAAGCACGGTCAAGACGGTCTTGATCTCGTCGTTAAAGTCCCAGTCGGTTCGTTCGTGCGTAACCAAAACACCAACCAGGAATTTGATTTTACCACCAGCGGACAACGGTTGCTGGTACTCCGCGGTGGCCGGGGCGGACGGGGGAACATTGAGTTTAAAAGCCCGATCCGGACGACCCCGGATTTTTCGACGGCCGGTAAGCCTGGTCAGGCCGGAACGTTTGTGATTGAGCTGCGGCTGGTCGTCGATGTCGGTTTGATCGGGCTGCCGAACGCCGGTAAGTCCAGTTTGCTGAATGAGCTGACGGCCGCGCGCGCGAAAATCGGCGCCTATCCGTTTACCACGCTCGAGCCAAACCTCGGCATGCTCGACGGATTGGTGCTGGCCGACATCCCTGGGTTGATTGAAGGGGCGGCCAGCGGTAAAGGCCTGGGCATTAAATTTCTCAGACACATCCAGCGGACCAAGCTTCTGGCTCACTGCATATCCGTTGAACATCAAGACGTGCTCCATGCCTACCAGGCAGTCCGCCAAGAACTTAAAGCGTACGGACGCGGTCTAACGGAAAAACCCGAAGTCATTATCCTGACCAAGACCGATCTGGCCACGGTCCGGGCACTCGCCGCCAAGCAGCAACAGCTCGACCGGCTCGGTCGGGCAGTGCTGATGGTCTCCGTCCATGACCTTGAACGGCTGACCAAGCTCGGACAAGCCTTGGCCGCGCAGCTGGGTACGCATTGAGAACGCCTGACCGCTCGTGGTAAACTGAAAATCCGTACTGACGCACCTATGGACACGCACCGCAAGGTTATCATTATCGGTTCCGGTCCGGCCGGATTGACCGCGGCGATTTATACGGCTCGAGCCCAGCTCGATCCGCTGGTGATTGCCGGCATTCAAGCGGGCGGGCAGCTGATGCTGACCTCCGAGGTCGGTAACTACCCCGGGTTTCCCAAAGACATCCTTGGTCCGGACTTGATGCAGTTGATGCGCGAGCAGGCGGTTCGCTTCGGGACCATGATCCTTGATACCGACGTCACGGCCGTCGATTTTACCAAGCGGCCGCTGAAGGTGATAGTCAACGGCGGCGACGTCTACACGGCCGAGACGGTGATCGTGGCCACCGGCGCCACGGCCAAGTGGCTCGAGTTGCCGTCCGAGCAGCGGCTGCGGGGCAAAGGTGTATCGTCCTGCGCCACCTGCGACGCCTTTTTCTTCAAGGGCAAGGACGTGGCCGTGGTGGGCGGCGGGGACACGGCCATGGAAGACGCTATCTTCTTGACCAAGTTTGCCAACCACGTCACTGTCCTGGTTCGCGGCCGTGAGTTGCGGGCCAGTAAAATCATGGCTGATCGAGCCCGGGCTAATCAGAAAATCGCGCTGCGCTTCAGTGCGACGGTGACCGAAGTCCTCGGCGAATCGAGCGTGAACGGCGTGCGGATTAAGGATTCTATCCCGGGTGCCGACCGTGAGGAGACGCTGCCGGTGCAGGGGTTATTCGTAGCCATCGGGCATACCCCGAACACCGAGATCTTTCGCGGCCAGCTCGAGCTTGAACCGAAAGCTGGCTACCTGGTCGTCAAAGATCAGACGCGAACCAGCGTTGACGGCGTTTTTGCCTGCGGCGACGTTCAGGATTTCCGCTACCGCCAGGCAGTCACCGCTGCCGGTTCTGGGTGTATGGCGGCGCTCGACGCTGAAGCGTACCTGCACCGGCTCTCCGGCACGTAGCGGCCGGCCACAGCGCCGATGCTTGACGGAAAAATTTTTTTATTGTTCAGCTGGCGCTAGCCTTAGCCGACTGAAATCGCGGCTGAAGCGAAATCCATCAGGCAATCCACAGCCGCGGCCTTGACTGGGCAGTGGTGCGTGCTACGGTTTGTGCTGGAGGTTCGCGTCCGTCTGTCGCTGGCACCCACAAAGCAATGCTTCGGCCGCCGGTTTACGCCGCCCGCGTGTGCGGCGCGACCGATCGGTACGGGACTGGCCAGAACGGCAACGAACTCCGACTTCCGCTCGGTCCATCACGGAAAGGAGGCCGTATGAAAACCAAGGACGACCTCCTCCGCGACCTCGACCTCGAGGAGATGCAGCAGTTTCTCCTCGTGGCAGTCCCGCAGAAGCGCCACTGCGCCATCTGCGGGAGGGAAACGTGGCGGCCGCGCTACTGCAGCCGGCATGAACCACGCCAACGTTTCCGGGCACAGCGGAGTGACCGGTAGCGGTCGAACCTGCTGCAATACGCAATGGGGGCCTGCACAAGGTTGTGAGCGGGCTCTTGTTGCGATTGGGGATTCGGTGAGACAACCTACGGTTTTCTCGTCCGATACCACTCTTTCCCTATATGGAGTCGCTCCTTGGACTGCGCCCGAAGTGAATTCGTGCTCGTCCTGCGTCGCGACGAATCACTTTTCAATCGAACCCTGAAGGGTTCGATACGTTAGAAGGGGCGGAGCGGAGCGAGGGGTGGTTGTGTGCTACACTATTTGTATGCCCAAAGTCCTAACCGTTTCGCAGTTTGTTGAGGCGATTCGGGGATTGCTGCGCGAGACGTTGCCGCTGGTGACGGTCCAGGGCGAGGTGACCGGCTACCGCACGCGGCGGGACAATTTAATCTATTTTGAGTTGAAAGATTCAGCCGCGCGGGCGCTGTGTTTTGGGTTGTCGCACGAGATCCGGACAGTGTTGGAAGACGGCATGGAGATTCGGGTGACCGGATCGCCCAGCCTGTTCAAGCAGAGCGGCGGGTTTCACCTGCGGGTGGTGGCGGTTGAGCTGGTCGGCGAGGGCGCGCTCCGAAAAGCCTTCGAAGCCCTGCGCAGGAAGCTTGAAGCTGAGGGGTTGTTTCGAGAAGAGCGCAAGCGGCCGCTGTTGGAGTTTCCCGAAACGGTCGGCGTAGTTACCTCACCTGACGCCGCGGCCTGGACCGATGTCCAGCGGATCCTGCGAAACCGCTGGCCATTGATCAACATTAAGCTGGCGGCAGTAGCCGTGCAGGGAGCCGGCGCCGCCCGCCAAATCGTCAAAGCGCTTGATCACTTTTCGACCAGCGGCGACGTGGACGCAGTCATCCTGACTCGGGGCGGGGGTTCGCTCGAAGACCTGCAGACGTTCAACGACGAGCTGGTGGCGCGGGCGATTTACGCCAGCCGCGTGCCGGTGGTGGTCGGGGTCGGGCACGAGCGTGACGTGACCATCGCTGACTTGGTGGCTGACGTCCGGGCTTCGACTCCCTCCAACGCGGCTGAGCGCGTCGTGCCTGATCGAGCCGAGGTGTTGCATCGACTCGACGTGATGGCTGGCCGGTTAGCTCGGGCTGTGGCCGGGATGATCGAGGTTGAGGGCAACCTGCTCGGCGAGCAAGCCCGGCGGCTCGGCAGCGCGATCACGCAGCTGACCAGCGCCGTGCATTTGGCGCGGCAACGGTTTGGCGGGGCGGCGTTAATCATGTCTCAGCGGATTGCCCGCGTAGCGGCTGAGCTTGGACACGTCAGCAGCCGCCTGAGCTATGCGTTAGAAACGCTGATCGTCGACCGGCGGACTCGCACGACAAAGCTGATGTCGCTCTTGCAGACACTTTCACCGCTGGCTATTCTGAAGCGAGGGTACAGCATCACCAGTCACCCTGACGGTCGGATTGTCAAGCGTAGCCGCGAGCTGACCCGCGGCCAGACTATCCGCACTCGTTTGGGAGTGGGCCGGGCAACTTCAACAGTTACGAGCGCACCATGAGTACGCAAAAGATCTCGAAAAAACCGCTGACCTTCAGCGAAGCCATGGCCGAGCTGGAAAAGATTACGACCGAGCTTGAGGGCGAAACGCTTGATCTGGATCAGACCATTGCCAAGTTTGAACGTGGCTTAGAGCTGTCGCAACAGTTAAAACTCAAGCTCAAAAACGTCGAGCAGCGGGTGGAAAAAATCAGGAAAAAATTTGATGCAGCTGAGCCACCGGCTGAATTGGACGACGGTGAAACCTAGGTGGTAGACTGGGTTTGAAGGAAAGGTAACAACCATCTATGGCGTTGACTGTTGAACAAATTCACCGCTTAGCCGTTGATCTGGGCGTTAAAAACGACCTGCGTGGCGTGGCCGCGGTCAAGCGCCATCTGCAGCGCGTCAAGGAGCGCTACGACAAGCTGAGCCGCGAGGAAAAAGCTGAGTTCGACCGCGAGGACCTGTGGAACCCGTACTCGGATACCCGGGTCTACACTGGCAATCTAAAAAAAGTCGTTAAGCGCGCGGTCGTCGGTATCGATGTCGAAACCGCGGAAATTCTACTGGCACACGAGTTGTCTGAAAAAAAACCAATTGATTTAGTCATCACGCACCACCCTGTCGGTATCGCTCTGTCCGGATTACACGAAGTGATGCATTTGCAAGCTGAGGTGCTGGCTAAGTACGGCGTGCCGATTAATGTCGCGCAAGGCTTGCTCCATGTGCGGATCGACGAGGTCAGCCGCCGGATCTCGCCGATCAATCACCAGCGCGACGTCGACGCCGCCCGTTTGCTCGGACTGGCCTACATGTCGGCCCACACCACGTCGGACAACATGGTGGCGTCGTTCCTCGACCGCTTGGTCAAACGAAACCAAAAGAAGCTGGAGTTGGTGAGTGACGTTTTGAAGTTGTTAAAAACTATCCCCGAATATCGCGAGGCGGCTAGGTGGAAGGCCGGGCCGACGTTGTTTGCTGGTCGACCTGATCGGTTTGCCGGCAAGATTGCCTTGACTGAGCTGACTGGCGGCACTGAAGGGTCGCCGGAGATCTACCACCGGCTGGCCCAAGCCGGCATCGGCACGGTCATCGGCATGCACATGTCGGAAAAGCACAAGGAGCAAGCGGAGAAAGCGCACATCAACGCTATCATTGCCGGGCACATGTCGTCTGATTCAATCGGCATGAACCTCTTGGCCGACGCGCTCGAACGGCGAGGAATTGAGATCGTTCCGTTTGCCGGGTTCATTCGCGTCAAACGTCGAGCGTCCTAGCCTATGCGCACCAACACTACGCTGGTTCTGGTCATCGTTTTGCTGGTGGTCCTCGGCGCGGTCGTGGTGTTGGTTTTCGGTCAACCAGAAGCGCCTGAGCCGAGTGCCAGCAGCCAGCCGACTGAACAGTCGGAGCTAGCGACCGTGGCGCGTGCCTTCAATGATCTAGCCCAGGTGCGGGCATTCGCACCGCCGTCCGATCGAGTCGGCGTCCTTGGCGGTTCGTTGTTTGTAGTTGAAGACGGTGCCCTCGCCAAACGGCTGGAGCAGGCACTGGGGTGGCCGCTGGAGCGTGCGGTCGAGGACGGAATGACCTCGATCGGCGGGTTAGCCGCGGCTGCGGAGCTGCTGATACGCCCGCCTAAGTTGCTGGTGGTAGACATCGGGCGGGACGACACCAGCGCTGGCGTGCCGGTCGAGCAGACGTCTGCCGCCGTGCGCGAGCTCGTGGCTAAGGCCGTAGCCCTCGGTGTCAAAGTCGCGGTCATCGGCGGCGTCGGCACGGACGGCAACGATCGTCTGGCGACCATCGTCAAGTCGTCGATCAGTCCGAGCGCGCGTTTCGTGGATGCTTCGCCGCTGCTGCTCGATCCGACGTACCGATCGAGTCCGACCGCGCTGAATGCCCGGGGCATCGAGCTGCTGGGCGATCAGCTGGCGGCAGTACTGCTAGAGCTTCGCGGGGCATGAGCATCCAGCCCGGCCAGGTGTCGGAAGCGTTGCAACGGATCAAGGATCCGGAACTCGGCCTGGATTTAGTCAGCCTGGGCCTGATCTACGAAACCCGGATTACGCACGGGAGCGTTTTTATTCGCTGCACGCTGACGACGCCTGGTTGTCCGCTCGCCAGCACCATCGTCGAAGACATTCGGGCGGCCGTCGGTCGGCTGCCCGGCGTGAGCACGGTCGAGGTGGATCTGACCTTTGATCCCCCCTGGACGCCCGATAAAATGAGCACCGAAGCGGCTGAGCTGCTGGGGCTGGCTCGGCCGCAACCAGCACTCAATTCAAAGTAAGTTACAGCAATAGAGGAGAAGCCTATGTACCTACGTTTCCTCGGGATAGCCACTGCCGCCGCATTGCTGACGGTCGGAGCTGCCTGCAGCAAACCCACCAATTCCAACACGCCGACGAACGAGCAGCAGACGGTAACGGTCAACACCTCAGTCGACACCAACGCCAACCTTCCGGTGATCGAGCTCACCAACCCCCCAGCCACCGACCAGTCGGGGAATACGAACTTGAGCGGCGGCACCAGCGCGCCCTCGAGCGCGTCGGTCAGCATTACCAGCAGCGGCTTTTCGCCGGCGACGCTGACGGTCGGGGTGGGCGGCACCGTCACCTGGACTAACAGTGATTCGGCTCGTCATCAACCGGCCACCGACCCACACCCAACCCACACCGGGTTGGCTGGCTTCGACGCCATTGGCGGGCTCAGCCAGGGCGAAACGTTTCAGTTCACCTTTACCCGGGCCGGGACGTTTCCGTACCATGACCACACTTTTCCGCTTCGGCAGGGTACAGTCATTGTTCAGTAGGGTTGCGCTCGCCCGTGGTAGCGGTTGAGGCCATTGACGAGTTAGTTGCGGGCGCCCTGCTCGGAGCGGCCGGGCGTCGGGTCGAGGCGCGGCACGCCATCCGCCGCCAGGCGGCGGCCGCTGGCATTTGGCCGGCTTCGATCCTGCCGTTCTACCGCGCCCGTGCAGCCGGAACTGGTGACCGCCTGACGGTTCCGGCCATCAACGTGCGGGGCTTGAGCTACGATTTCATCCGAGCCGTCATCCGGGCGGCCCAAGCGCGTCAGGTCGGAGCTTTCATCCTCGAAATTGCTCGGTCGGAGATGGCGTACACCGACCAACGACCCGACGATCTGGTGGTGATCGGATTGGCGTCGGCCCTGCGCGAAGGGTACCGCGGTCCGCTGTTTTTTCAGGGCGACCACTACCAGGTGAAACCTGAGCGGGGGATCGACGGCGAGGTTCGGACGCTTGAGCAACTGGTCGACGAGTCGATGGCAGCCGGCTTCTACAACTTAGACGTCGACGCTTCAACTACGGTCGACCTGACGCAACCGGATCCCCGTCGGCAGCAGGCGCAAAACGTGGCGCTGACCGCTCGCCTGACGTCGTACATTCGTCGGCATCAGCCGGTGCCGGTCAACATCGGCGGCGAAATCGGCGAAATCGGCGGTCAGGTCAGCACCGTGTCCGACCTGCGAGCGTTCATGGAAGCGTACCGTGCCCTCATTCCGGCGGACGACGGCATCAGTAAAGTGGCGGTCCAGACCGGCACTCGACACGGTGGGCGACCAGATGCCGCCGGGCGCCCCTCGGCCATGAGTGTCGACTTCGCCGCGGTGGCCGAACTGACGCGAGTTGCCAGGTCAGAGTTCGGCCTGGCCGGAGTCGTTCAGCACGGCGCTTCGACGCTCCCGCTCGATACGTTCGATCGGTTTCCTGATGCCGGCACAGCCGAGATCCACCTGTCGACTGAGTTTCAAAATCTAATCTTTGAGCACGAGCAGTTTCCGGCCGAACTGCGGCTCGGCATTGACCAGTACTGCTTCGAACACTTTGGGCGAGAGCGGACGGTCGGGGAAACCGATGCGCAGTTCCTGTACCGCCACCGCAAGCACGCCTGGGGGCCGTTCAAGCGACAGTTGATCGACGTACCGGCCGCGGTCAGGAGCAGGATCGGGCAATCGCTCGAGGATTTTGTGGCTTCGCTGTTCGAACGGTTGCGGGTGGTGGAAACGCGGCCAGTGGTCGATCGGCTGGTAAAGCGCTAGGATATGGGTATGTACGATGTCATCACCGTCGGCTCGGCTACCCGCGATGTCTTTATGCGGAGCCGACACATTAAGATTATCAAGGACGTGACCTTTTCTACGGGCGAGGCTGAATGTTTTGCGCTCGGCTCGAAGCTTGACGTTGACTATATTCTGTTCGATACCGGCGGCGGGGCGACCAACACGGCCGTCGGATTTGCCCGGCAAGGCTTGCGGACGGCCTTTGTCGGCCGGATTGGCCGAGCTGACGTGCGTGGCCGCGAAGTGCTCCGGGCGATTGCCAACGAAGGGGTCGACACTTCGCTGGTCGTCCAGGATCGCAACGCCATGACCGCCTATTCGGTCATTCTCTTGACCGCGCGAGGCGAACGAACGGTGTTAGTTTTTCGCGGCGCCTCGGCCAAGTTCAAGCCGGACGAACTGCCGCGCTCCAGGATGCGCGCCCGCTGGTTCTACGTTACTGCCTTAGGCGGGAATGCTGCCGTCGTTCGCGCTATCTTCCAGCAAGCCGCTCGCGTTAAAGCGCGGGTGGCCTGGAATCCGGGCGCGGCCGAACTGGCCTGGGGCTACCGTCGGTTGCTGCCGTTTTTCAAACAGTCGGCCGTGCTCCTATTAAACCGAGAAGAAGCGTCGAGCTTGTTGAAGGTCGACTACGCGCACGATCGCTTGGTCTTCGAGAAACTCTGCTTTGCCTTACCGGGATTGGTGGTGGTGACCGAGGGAACTAAGGGCGCGGTGGTTTGCGATAACGAACGCCGGTACGTGGCTGAGACGCACGACATTAAAGTGGTCGATACGACCGGCGCTGGCGACGCCTTTGGGTGCGGGTTTGTCGGCACGTACATCCAGACCGACGGTGACATTCGCCGCGCTTTGCAGTTTGCCACGGCTAACGCCGAATCGAAGCTGCAGCACGTTGGCGCGAAAGATGGGCTGTTGCGACGGATACCCCGACGCGGATTGGTTCGGGTCAGGGTCTCGCGTTTCAAAAATTAGGCTCGGTTGACAGCTGGTCAGTCACTCAGGTAGGGTAGGGACGTGCGGCTGACTGAGGACATCACGTTGCTCATTATCCGCCCGCTCCTCTTGTTGACGGAGGTGCGGTCGTAGTCAGTCTAAGCGAACAGGGGTGACCCCTGTTTTTCAGTTGGGAGGGTTGCTCGCTACAAAACGCCTACCGCCTTTCACGATATGATCAAACCGCTCTCCCTGAGAGCGGCGATGCCAGTCGTTCCACCAAGGGGGAGCCATGCATCCGATTCTTGATGAGGTGTTTGCCTTGCTGGCTAAGGCGCCGTTTCCGATCGTTTGGTTCTGCGATCGGTGGATGATGATCGACGAGTTGCGGTTGCCGATCACCATGCACGTGCAACACTACGCGTCGTCTACGTTCGAAGGGATTCGAGCGTACCGCACGCCGCGCGGCTTGGCGGTGATCGGACTGGATCAGCACCTGGATCGGCTGTTCCGCTCGACCAAGGTTCTTCGCATGAACCGGTTCAACCGTATCCGGGTGGTCAACTGCGGACCGGAGCGGTTGAAGCAGGTTATCCTCGACGCGGTCGCGGTCAACGACGACGGCCAGGTTGACAGCCTATACATCCGACCACTCTTCTTCTATGCGGTGGATCCAGCCACCGGTTTCGGCCTCGGTGTCGATGCCGAGACCATCGACGTCTGGGTGGCAGTCATGGTCGTGCCATGGGGCAAGTACGTCGGTAAGCACCTACGCCGCGGTGGGGCCAAACTGTTGGTGGTCAACCGCGACCGTCCCAGCGCCGAGATGATCGATGGATCCGCCAAGCTGTCGTGTGGCTACGGTGGTTGGAGCGTTCCGGCCAAGCTCGATGCGTCATGGCTGCAGTGCTCAGAGGCTATCTTCGCGCCTAACGGTCGGGTCAAGGACGGTACGGGACAGGAATTTATCGTCCTGGTCAACCGGGATGGACGGGAGACCTTCCAAGTCCTCGATGCGCAGCAACAGAACATCCTACCGAGCATCACCAAACGTTTCCTGTTTGAGGGGACGCTACCGCCGCACTGCCCACCGGTCGAAGTGGTGCCGGAATTGAGGATTAGCGATTGTCGCCGGTGGTCCGGGGCGGCCATCGTCGGCACGGCCTCGGAAGTGACGCCGGTGACCAGGTTGGTCCTGGCTGACCCTAACTACGAGTATATCGTCGGAGAAGTTGACGTCGGCACCGGCCGGCCGCACCGAAAGATTCTCGAGCTGGCTGAGTTCTACCGACGCGTCGTCCACGGCGCATATCGGGAGTACGATCAGTTCCGGACGATGGTTCCACCTCGTGAAGAAGCCCTGGGTCGTCTGGAGGCAGCGGCGACTGAGCGGGTGTGTCAGCTCCTGATGAGCCAGGTGCGGTAGGCAGTCGGGCTATGACCACGCATGAGTAGCGCTGGTCTGACAGTCGGGAGGGGGAGCGCCGATCAATGTTGCTCTCCCTCCTTTCCATTTTTAGAAAAGTGTGCTATACTAGGTTTTAGAACATCGCATGCTAAAACAAACGACAGTCGCGATC
>JACQKI010000062.1 GCA_016204645.1 Candidatus Kerfeldbacteria bacterium | reverse complement strand
GGGACGACTAGCTTGGTCGACAGGAACTGCCCGGACGGAAAGAACTTCGGAAACTTGTAGATGGCCAGGTCGTGGACCGTGACCACGGCCGTCGACGGGTAGGTCAGCGGCAAGGTGGTGGCCGGCGCATGCAGCACGTCTAACCGCTCCTTCAGGAAGACCGCCGTGGTCAGCAGGTGCGAGTAGGTGACGGGCAGGAATTTCCGGTACTGGGAAAACGGCAGGTAACGCACGGTCACGTTGGCCTGCTCGAATTCCGACGCCCGCTCGCGCTCCACCCGCGAGTCGAAAAATAGTACGTACTGGTTTTTTCGGTCGAGCCGAAGAAGGTTCTTGACTAAGTAATGCGTGTAGTGACCGATGCCGGCTTGCTCGCCGCGGCCGGGACTCAGCACGGTTCGACAATCAATGCCGATTTTCATAGGTTACATTTTTTCGGGAGCCGTGACTCCCATCAGCTTCAGCGTCTTAGCTAAAACCAGCTTGGTCGCCTGCACCAGCTCCAAGGCGGCCGGGTTGACGGCACCCTGATCAATCACCCGGACCCGGCTGTAGAAGACGTGAAACGTCTCGGCCAGGCGCATGGCGTAGAACGGCAATTTGTGGACGTCGTACGACACTGCCACCTCCTCGATCAACTCAGGCAGCCGCAGCAGCTCTTTAACCAGCGTTACGGCCGACGGATCGGCCAACGGCTGTTGCGAGCCGAGTGGGGCTGCTTTGGCTTTCTTGAGGATACTACAGATTCGGGCGTGCGCATACTGGACATAGAAAACCGGATTTTTGTCGGTCTTTTCCTTGGCTAAATCCAGGTCAAAATCCATGTGCGTATTGGCGGCGTGCATCAGGAAAAAAAATCTGGCTACGTCCAACCCGACCTCGTCAATCAGCTCTTCCAGCGTGACGTAGGTGCCGGCTCGCTTCGACATTTTCACTTCCTGGCCGTGCGAGATCAAGCGCACCAGCTGAATCAAGATAACCTCGATTTTGCCGGGATGCCCGATGGCGGCGCTGGCCGCTTTCAGCCGGCTGACGTAGCTGTGGTGATCAGCTCCGAGCAAAATGACTTCGCGGTCGAATCGTCGCTGGGCAAACCGATCCCACCGCAAGGCAATATCGGGAACGATGTAAGTGTACGACTTGTCCGACTTTACGACTACCCGGTCTTTATCGTCGCCGAACTGGGTGGTTTTGAACCACGTTGCGCCGTCCTGCTCGTAGAGCAACCCTTTTTTACGCAGCACATCAAGCGCTTTGACAACTTTCTGCTTCTCGTACAGCTCGGTTTCGCGAAACCAGCGTGCGTACTTGACCCCGGCTTTCTTTTCCATCACCCGCTGCAGCTCGGCCACCATCAAATCGACCACCCGCCCCTTGATCCGTTCACGCAGTTCCTGCGGCGGCCTGACTTTGTACTGTTTCAAATGCAGACGTTTCGCGATGTCCTTGACGTACTCACCCTGGTACAGCTCATCCGGGTAGTCAACCTTGACTCCCTGCAGTTGAAACGCCCGCCGCACCACCGAATCTGCCAAGATGTCGATCTGATTGCCGGCATTATTAACGTAAAACTCACGGAAGGGCTTGTACCCGGCCTGCTCCATGACGTTCGCCAGCGTATCGCCAATAAACGCAGCTCGACCGTTACCGACGTGGATCGGGCCGGTCGGATTGGCTGATACAAACTCTACGATCACCCGCTGGCCCTGACCGATGTTGACTGCACCGAAATCCTTAGCTGCTTTGAGAATTGCGGTTGGCTGCGCCGGCCACCAGGCTGCATCCACTCGAAAATTGATGAAGCCGGGCGGAACGACGTCGACCGTCGCGATACCCGGCATCGTACCCATTGTCGCCTTCAATTTTTCGGCAATCCGCATTGGACCGTCTTTTACAATCGGCGCCAGCTGCATGGCCAGGTTCGTGCTGTAGTCACCAAACTTCGGATCGCTCGGCATTTCAACACGAACCGTCGGTGGACTCGTCCGACATTCTTCAAACAGCTCAACGGCGGCGGCCATTAGTCGCTTCTGAAGCTGCTGCGTCATGGTAGTCATGGCCAAATCAGTATACCGAATCACTGGTCCAAACAGAAGCCGTCCCGCACCTTTCGTTTCGAAAGGTGCGGGACGGGACAGCCTTGTTCGCGACCGGTCATGATCCGGCGTAGTTACCCCAGGACAATCCCGGCAGCGCGGCTCCCTTGCGAACCTCGCTCGGGAGAGCGACATCGCCCCGCATCCTGATCCGGCGCTGGCACCCTTGAAGCATCCGCATCACTCTCAGCGTCGCCTCACGGACGACGATACGCTGGCTGTGGTACGTCACCAGCGCACGGTAGAGCGTCGCGTTCTGGTCGGCGTTGAGGATTCCATGGATCCTTGCCAGATCGCGGATGCCGCCGACGCGATTCCACTCATTGAGCTGCGCGAGCGTGACCTTGTCGCTGAACGGAACCTCGACGCTCGGGTCCAGTACGGGTGTGACGTAGTGCTTCTGGATGATCCCCAGATCGGCATCGACCCTCGGTCGCGAACTTGGAACGAGCTTCTCCTGCGTTGCTTCCATCGCTTCCCTCCTGGAACTTGCCCGGCACGATTGCTGGGACAAGTCTGGGGAGGTAAACAAAACACCCGCCTCAAGCGGGTGACTGAACTGCTGGTGAAACTATTCGCTCTTATTCGTAGTTATTCGCAGCGCACAGCGGTCCCGTTTGAGGGGCTAGAAAGGCCTGTAAACCACCAACGACGCTGCGATTGATTCATACTGAATAGAGCCTATACTAGCTTGAGTAATTTGTCAAATTGAAAGCGGCCAGAGGATCCGAAGATCATGGCCGCCAATGGTTTTTTACCGATACTCGTAAGGGCGCGGTAAAGGTGCAAGAACCAGTTCTCTCAAAAGCCAGAACCGATTGCAATAATGACAGAACCAACCCAATGCGCCGTGAGCATCTTTACCCAGCCGCAAATCCATGTAATCGCCGCATTGCCGACAAGCTAAACATCCTCGAGCGCCAAGTTGATACTTTTCATTCTCACTGACCCGATTCCCACCGTACATCGAGAAATGAACCCACTTCTTTCCGGAGCCATCAACAGATTTCACGGTACCCTCCTTGTTTGAACGAACAACAAAAAATCCCGCCTCAGCGGGACATTCCTACTATTGCGATGGAATTGTTTCTACAAAACCAATGCCGCAGCCGACCCGTCTGAGGGGATTAAATACATTTCTCGGTAATACTGCTGCGATTGATTCATTGTGATTGGACCTTACAAGACCAATGTTTTTGTGTCAAGATTCCTCCATACTTCGTACACCATACTCCATACTTCCTTACTTTCATGCCCACCCTCGCCGACAACCGCCACGCCCGTCATGACTACCAGATCCTGGAAACACTCGAGGCTGGCATTATACTCACTGGCCCAGAAGTAAAATCAGCCAAAGCCGGTCAAGTCAATCTGCGCGGCAGTTACGTCGCAATCAAAGATAATGCCGCCTGGCTGATCAACTGCCACATTGCTCCGTATAAACCGGCTAACCTCGGCGCCAGCTACACGCCCACCCGCTCGCGCAAGCTCTTGCTCCAAGCTCACGAGCTGGCTACCTTGATCGGCAAGTCAAAGGCCCAAGGTCAAACCCTCATTCCCCTATCCGTCTACACCAAGCGCGGTCTGGTCAAGGTCGAAATCGCTTTGGCGCGTGGCAAGAAAGCGCACGACAAGCGCGCAACCTTAAAGAAACGAGAGGCGTTTCGAGAGATTGCTCGTGCCCTCAGGCGCAAGGTCTAAGACTTGACACCGGCCAAGAAATCCGTCAAACTCCTCTTCGCGTTGAACCTTCGCTAGAAGCTGGGGTCAAGCCTCCGACCTCTAACCTCCAACTTCCGACCTCCACTTCTAGGGGATGTTCAGCAGTCGATGTAACCTTGACATACTACCATTGCACGGCGTAGCGCCGGGATCTACGTAAAAATTCCGGAAACGATAAGTGCCAAGACACTGGTCAGCAAGCTAAAGAACGCTTTCAGCGTTCCGCAGTTTGCCCCGTCATTCGCGTAAAACCGAATGGCCATCCGTCCGGAGAGGCCGATGTTCCGGAACCGGGTGTAATATCTTTCGGCTGGATGCTGCGCCTGGCCCGGGCGTAACGTCAAGAACTTCGGGCTGACAGCGGCCGTTTCTCGTCTATCTCTTCAGCGGTCGTTGTGACATCACCTTGAGGTAGACGAACCGTGTGGACTGTGGTAGAGTGTTGGTTGCAGACGCGGGCGCACGACCCGCCATCTCCACCACGTAAAGTCCCGCCTGCGGCGGGACCACGTGGCGCGGCCAGCGCCTCGTGCTACGCGAAGCGTAGTTACGTGGTGAGTCGCGTCCGCGAAGCGGTTTACGCGACCACCAGCTAATAGCATATAAAAAAACAAACGAGGATTCTATGGTGGCGCGTAATGTATCACCACCATGCACTATGTCTACCTTCTTGAAGATCAAAAGGATCGCGGCTGGTACATCGGTTACTCAACCAAGCCGGTCCCACGACTTAATCAACACCGCTCCGGTCTTGTATATTCAACACGACTGAAGCAGGCTCTGCGCATCGTCTATGTCGAGGGCTACCTCAATAAATACGACGCCCTCGGCCGGGAGCGCTTTCTCAAAAGTGGAGCTGGCCGACGATTCCTAAGCAAGCAACTCAAACACCACCTGGAAGACCAAAATAAAACACCGTTAACTTAACCAGTAATTCATCCGCTATCAGCAGCCCCGCACTCCGCGTCAACCGTCTCATCCGCGCGCCGGAAGTCATGCTCATCGACGAGCAGGGAAAATCGCACGGCGTGGTGGCAACTGACGAAGCACTCCGGATGGCCGCTGACCGCGGGTTCGATTTGGTCGAAGTGGCTCCGCACGCGCGGCCGCCGGTCTGTAAAATACTGGATTTCGGCGCGTACCAGTACCGTCTGGAAAAACAGGAACGGAAATCGAAAGCCCACGCCAAGCGGATCGAGGTTAAAGGCGTACGACTATCTTTCAAGATTGGCGATCACGACCGTCAGGTGCGTCTAACAACGGCTCGACGATTTCTCGATGAGGGTCACAAGGTCAAGATCGAGATGATTCTCCGCGGCCGCGAGTTCGCCCACCAAGCCCGGGCGCGAGAAAACGTCAGCCAATTCATCAAAGAGCTGGGTGAAAAAGTCTACGTCGAACAGCCGATGAGTAAACAGGGCAATAAGCTGTTCACAGTCATCGGCGAAAAGAAATAACCTAAGCCTTCACCTTATTACAATGCGGGCTTTAAGCCCGCGCTACCATCCTCAATGAAACTCAAAACCCACCAAGCCACTGCCAAGCGCTTCCGCGTGACCAAGCGCGGTAAAATCCTGAAACGCGCCGCTGGGCAGGATCACTTCAACGCCCGCGACTCAGGCCGCATCACGCTGCGCAAACGTCGCGACCGAACGGTCCGCAAGGTCGATGCCCGCGCCCTCCATCACCTCTTGCCCTACAGCCGAATTAAACCATCCGCCAACCGCGACTTTTAGCCACCCCATACGCCTTATTCCATTCCCCATAATCCACCATGAGAATCAAACGCGGCATCATCCACAAGAAGCATACTAAGAACATCCTTAAGCACACCAAGGGCTATCGCTGGCGTCGGAAAACCAGCATCAAGCTTGGTAAAGTCGCGGTCACCAAAGCCTGGGCGCACGCTTACCGGCACCGCCGATTAAAAAAACGAGATTTTCGCCAGCTCTGGCAGATTCGCATCAACGCCGGCGCCCGACTAAACGGCGTCACCTACTCCCGCTTGATCCCGATGCTGAAAGCCAAAAAAATCGAACTTAATCGAAAAGTCTTGAGCCAGCTGGCAGCCGAACACCCCAAGGTTTTCGCTGAAATCGTCAAGCTCGCACAGGCCAAGTAACTACTACACTTCGCAGGTTGAAGACGGTCACATCCCTGTGGCCGTCTTCGTTAAATACACGAACTATCCGCTAGACCACCGCGATCGCTACCTGCATCTTGTTGATGCGAGCCTGCATCACCCGTTCCCAGAGCTCCCACGGGTAGCACCGGTAACGAGGATCGATCTCAGCGCCGTAGATGTCGGGCTTGCAGAACGGGAAGATGTTGCACTCGGGCTTGTAGTGCAGTGTCACCACAGTCACGCTGCGGGGCTCGGATTCTTCGGCCGTATGCCTAGCCCGTGTCGAACTCTTGCCCGTCTCGTACACCTCGTCGAAGATGGCTACGTTCTTATCCCGGAGAAACTTTTCTTCGGGAAAGTAGTCGATGCTCGGCGCAGGTGACTCAACTACGGTCAGACCGGTTTCCCGCCGGCGAAGCTTCGCATACCGCAGCATGCCGTGCGGCACGGTCCGTTCGAGGAGCGCAGCCATGCAGGTAGCGCCGTGCTTGATCGCCACGATGGTGTCGAACGGGCCGAACTTGTCGATGTGCGACGCCAGCTTGAGCCCGACTTCTTGCGCGAGCAGACCGACCTCGGCCCACGGCACGTACACCTCGTTCGGCTCAATCAGGCTGCGCGGATCAATTCCGTCTACCACCTCCAATTCATGCATACCGCCTCCCTGAGGTTCAGTGGTCGATTGTGTAGACGAGCGATTGCTGCTCAGCAACTTTCGGTTTTGGTTTCCCCTCCTGGTTGGTTGCCCAAAAAACACATAAGGGCGCGGTTGCGCCCTCAAGTTCACGGCTGTTGCGGTCGTTACTTTTTTTCAGCCCTGCCATAGGTATTTAGTAGCACACCGGCAGAGCCTCGACAACCACCGAGTTTTCCCCAGGCTACAGCTTGCTGCCGGGTCCAGTCAGCCGCAGCCGGGCGGCTACGCCCACAATCACGCCGAGGCTGTCGATTAAGGCATCGAGCGGCGAGCCGTTCCGGCCGGTCACGAACGACTGGTGCCACTCGTCGGTCCCGGCGAAGAATGCACTCAGAACCGCAGCCAAAACCACGGCCCGCATCCGCGGAATACTGCCGACTTCAAAAGCCCGAAACATCAGCCAGCCGAGCACGACAAATTCTGCCACGTGCGCGATCTTTCGCAGAATCAAATCCCACAGCGGCAGCAATCCCGAGCGCAGATCGGGAATTGACGACAATGAAAAAATGACAGTTATCCACCCGCCGACGTACACCCAGGCCCACATACGCTGCGGCTGAACTCTCATACCCCATCCGTACCATACCGAACCAACCCTCGACAAGCCCAGCCACGTTTGCTAAAATCGTCCTGCTCAAGAACGTGCGCGGAGCGGACCGTTGGTGCCTGCCCTGTACCTGAGCGCACGCGAGTGGTACAGGGTAGCCCGCCGGTCAACCCCGCACCAATCCTCGCTACGCTCGGATGGTACGGGGCAGGCACGTCTCAACGCTGGACAAAGCGGGCCGGTAGTGTAGCCCGGTTCCACCCTACGGGTGGTCGCCCGCAGGGCGAAACACGTCAACCTGTAGAAATCACATATCGTGGCGCGACGGAGAAAAATGTTCTATCTCTACGTTTTGAAAAGCACGCGCTATCGGAGAACGTACATCGGAATTACCGACAACGTCACCCATCGTATTAATGAGCATAACAACGGATACGTTCGGTCGACAAAAGCGTACCGGCCATATACCCTTATTTACACTGAAACCCTCACTACAAAAACAGAGGCTCGACAGCGAGAAATCAAGCTCAAGTCTCACTCACAGTCCAAAGAAATTCTTTTCCGAAAACTAGGACTTTACAAGCACGCCTCCTTAAACAATCCGTCCGTTGGCGGACCCGTAGTGTAGCCGGTCAACCCCGCACCAATCCTCGCTACGCTCGGATGGTACGGGGCAGGCACGTCTCAACGCTGGACAAAGCGGGCCGGTAG
>JACQKI010000061.1 GCA_016204645.1 Candidatus Kerfeldbacteria bacterium | reverse complement strand
GCGGAAGGCAGCGGCTCGACGCCCACACCCGGGCAGATGTCACGGACCTGCGTCCACGATGTCATCTGACGTAGCAGAGCTCAAGGCCATGCTACGACGACCCAGAGACGATACCTGCTGACGCAGTAGTCCAGGGCCGGCGGATGCGTCGGGAGAATGGAGAATGCCCGAAGCATTCCCGACGCACCCTGCTCTGGGTGCAACCAGCTCAAGCCGAAGTACGGCTACAGATGTTCCGCATCCACTAGATGGCGCAGTTCACGGCTGCCATCGTGCGTTCACGGTCCAGCGTGCATGACCGGCACAAGGGACTACAATGGGATCCTGCGCTTTGCGGCGCGGGGTACGAGATTACCCACCCTCACGGTGGCGCCGTGGCTGCGCTAATCTTAACCCCCTTCCTCAGTGATGGAGGAAAGCGTCATGCCGAAATCGGTTTTTCTCTCGCTTCGGAGACGGCAGCGGTTGTACAGCTACAAGCTCTGGAAGCGAGGGAAGCGCCGTGGGTGGCATCGGGCCAGAGACGGCCCGTGATCTAGCGCAGCATTCAAGCTGAAGTCAGTGGCGGGCGTTTTGCGCCAGTGTCACCTGCCCGGTGGCCAACGCCGGGGCGGGCGCTCGCCCATGTTTCAACACTCGCCAGGACGGCGAGTGAGCTCAGTCAGTCGAGCGGGGAAGAACTGCATGGATGCAGAACTCCCCGCTTTTTCGTTTGCGCGTGAATCGACGAAGTCTTACAATATCAGGTGTCATGACCGTTCCGAACACAAGGCAGGAAAAACGGCTCCACGCCGCTGGCCACCGGTACGTGGCCGGTTCGGAGGAGGTCGGCAAAGGAGCGTGGGCCGGACCCCTGGTCGCGGCGGCCGTCATCCTGCCGGAAGGCTTTTCTGTCAAGGGCATTCGGGATTCCAAGCAACTGTCGCCTAGTCAACGTGAAAAGCTGTTTGTCCGGATTACGAAACGGGCGACGAGCTGGGCCGTGGCCGTGGTTGAACGGCAAGCGATCGACCGCGTCGGTATTCAACCGGCTAACGTTCGGGCGATTCAACAAGCTTTGCAGCGACTGCACGTGCAACCGGACGCTGTCTTGGTAGACGCGGTCAAAGTCAAGCACGGAAAGAAACCTGTTACAGCAATTGTCAAAGGCGATGCTAAAATCGTCAGCATTGCCGCCGCTTCGATTGTAGCTAAGGTCGTCCGCGATACCTTGATGCACGACTGGGATCGGCAACATCCCGGTTATGGCTTTGCTCAGCACAAAGGTTACGGTACCGACGGTCATCGGGCCAACATTAAGCTGCTCGGCTTGTCGCCGATTCACCGCCGCAGCTTTGAGCCGATGAAGTCGATGCTGGCCGGCCGCAAACGAGGCCGGCCATGACTGAACGATCGGCCTCCGGTCGGTCGTACCTTGATCCAGCCGGCCTGCTGCAGCGGTCCGGTTTGTCGGCCGGCATGCGGGTCGGCGACTTCGGCGTGGGCGGGGCTGCCTACTTCGGCGTTCAAGCCTCGAAAATGGTCGGCGATCGCGGCACCATTTTTGCGGTTGACGTGTTCAAGCCGGCGCTCTCGAGCGCATTGTCCAAGGCCCGTCTTGAAGGTTGCACTAACTTCAAGCCGGTGTGGTCCGACCTCGAAGTCGTCGGCGGCACGCGAGCGATCCCCAACAACTCACTCGATTTCGGCGTCTTGGTCAATGTCCTGCACCAATCAAAGCAGCAGAAAAACGTCTTGCAGGAGTGCGCCCGGATGCTCAAGCCCGGTGCGCGCCTGCTGATCGTCGACTGGTCAAAGGGCGGAGAAATATTCGGCCCGAAACGAGAGGCCGTGGTGCCGGTCGAACGCGTGCTCGACCTGTGCACGCAAGCCGGCCTAGCCCCGTTCGATCAATTTGAAGCCGGCCCGTACCACTACGGCTTAGTCGTGGTCAAGGCAGGATGAAGATAGTGATTAGGTGTTAGGAATTAGGTATCAGGGAAGATTAAAGATATGATTGATCGCGTCCCCAAGGGAGTGGTGGCAGAACTTTTGCTGCTGGTCTCAGCCCGATTGCCCGCTGGGCGATTGTTTCCGTACGATGCCAAATCTGTCCGGGGCCGCTGCCTGGCCGTCAAGGTTCGCTGATATGCCAACCCGAGCGATGAGTTTGGGGTGGCGCGGCGAAGCAGCGGCCCGGGCCTGGCTCGAGCAACGCGGATTTGTGTTTCTAGCCCAACACTTTCGGACGCGTGCCGGTGAGATTGACTTGGTCATGCAGGACGATCGCCACCTGGTCTTCGTCGAGGTCAAGACACGACGATCGCGGCGTTTTGGCGTACCCGAGGAATCGGTGACCGAACGGAAGCTGGAGCGATTGCAGGCTGCGGCTGAGGTTTGGTTGCAACGGCATCCGTGGTCCGGCCCAGTCAGGTTTGACTTGGTGGTTGAAGAAAACGGCGCCATCCGGCACTTACGCGGTATCGGATGATCGCGCCCGATCCGATCGGAACGGTTGTGTGGGGTTGACAGCGGCGCTGGATTTGCTAGACTATCCCTTAGACCGAGTAAACTCGGCTTTTTAGTTGTCATCCTCACCTGTCGCTTCGCGACATCCTCTCCTTGGAAAGGAGAGGAATCTAAAGTAAACCAGTAAGTACTAATACTGTATTATCT
>JACQKI010000059.1 GCA_016204645.1 Candidatus Kerfeldbacteria bacterium | reverse complement strand
GTGTCGTTGTCGACGAGCATGGGTAGGTTACTCCATCGAGTAACGGATCAAGTTACTACAGTTTGCTGTTTTTGTCAAGACCCAACATGAAGGCCATTTCCATCGACCGTCAGTACCACATCCCCGTCCACGTCCGTCCGACGCACCTCAATCCCCCGTCGCTCTAGCCTTCTCAGCACCACCGGATGCGGGTGTCCATACCGATTATTCCGGCCCACGGAAATGACTGCCGTTTCAGGCTTGAGCGCGTCTAAAAACTCCTGGCTCGACGAGGAAATGCTGCCGTGGTGCGGGACTTTCAGTACCTCGACATCAGGCAATACGCCGGTCGCTACTAATCGTTGCTCGACGTCAGAACTAATATCGCCAGTCAGCAAAATATCAACTTCACCGTATCGCAGATGCAGCACGACCGACGTGTCGTTGCGCGGTTCAGCGTCAGCCGGCGTATCAGCCGGCGGCCACAGAACAGTTATCTCTACGCCGCCGATGGTCATGGCCTGACCGCTGGCCGCCTTCAAACGAACTGTCTGCTGCGCATCGAGTGCCGCTTCCCAAGTGCGATCAGCTCGACTCGGGCTGCGCACGGCCGTTTCCAGCACGCGCTCAATCCGAAAGTGCTCAGCCACGGCCGGCAAGCCGCCAACGTGGTCGGCGTCCGGGTGCGTCAGTACTACCAGCTCCAGCGTTCGGTCCGACGGTGACATAAATTTGGTCAACCGCTCAACCACCCGCTCATCCGGCCCACCGTCAACCAGCACGTCGCTGCCGTCCGGCGTTTGCAAAAGAATCGCATCGCCCTGACCGACGTCCAGCGCGATCAGCCGCCAACCACCGTCGGCTGCTGGCCCCGACCACAGCGCTACGGCCACTGCACAGGCCGCAGTCAGCACCCCGATTCGAACGACCAGGCTACGCCGCGACATGCCGCTTCCTCGTCATCATTACAAACAAACCAACCGCCAGGGCGTTTATGGCTGAGACCGCGGCGCTGACCACCAAGCCGAGCTGAGCCGCCGCGTTCGGAAGCGCCGCGCCAAACGTCACCACGCTGACAATCACGCGTAGTGGTAGCCAGGCCAACCAACCTGCCCAGGCTGCCAACCACGGCGCCAAGGCAGTCAAACCGCCAACCACAAAACCGGCCAGCATGGCCAGCGGTATCAACGGCAGCACGATGATGTTGACGAGTGGCGCCACCAACGACACCTGACCAAAGTACAACAGTATCAACGGCTGCGTAAACATGATCGCCGCTAACGTCGAAGCCAGCGAACCCCGCAATCCAAGCGCCGCCGGCACGAGCCTGAGCCGCTGCTCGAACGGTTCGGCGAGCAGCACCAGTCCCGCTGTGGCTGCCACCGACAACTGAAAGCTCAAACTCAACACAATCGCCGGCTGGACCAGCACCATGCTGGCCGCACTGAGCATTAGTAAATGCCAGCCGTCAGCCAGCCGGCCGCTGTAGCGGGCCAGCACCACCAGGCTCCCCATGATACCGGCTCTGACCACTGACGGCGAAGCACCCGTCAGAATTACAAACGCGGTCACGGCCAGCACGCTCACCATCAGTTGCGGTGATCGGCTGAGCGGCAGCGAACGAATCAGGGCGGCGACCGCACTAACCACAATCGTCACGTTAAAACCGGACACAGCCACGATGTGGCTAGTACCGGTCGTGCGAAACGCCTGCAGCAAATCACGCGGTAGATCCTCTCGACCGCCGAGCAGCAAGCCGTTCAGCAAGGCCGCTTCAGTCGGCGGCAGGGCCTGATTAATGCCTCCCTCCAACCACGCGCGGGCCGCGGCCAGGGCGGCGATAATTGGCTGCTCATCACTAATTCCCCCTGGCGCACCGAGCAACCATCCGCGCAGCAGTCCTAATCCAAACAGCAACGGCATAAACCACCCCGGCCGCCAACCAGCAGCTGCCACCACGAACATGGTGGCCACAATAATACTCACGATCGGAACTGCCAAGCCGGCAACAGCTGCGCCGGCCGCCAGCGACAATACCCCAACCTGAATGCGCGTTTTTCGGGCTAGCAAAATCGGTGGCTCTCGCCACCGTTTGTCTACCAGCAGTCTACCACGGCTGCGCGTTACGTCAAGCGCCGCCCTTCTCTGTGGCTGTCATCCTGAACCCGAACGATGTGAGGGTGAGGATCTCCCACTGATCAGGCGGAGATCCTTCGCTTCGCGACGCTCGCTCAGGATGACGGAGAAGGATGGCGCCGGCTATTCATCTTCTTTTCCACTACCCCGCTTCGGCCTCCCCTCCTTATCCCACCGCAAATATGCTTCCATAAACGGCTTGAGCTCGCCGTTCAAGACAGCATCAACGTCGCTAACTTCAAACTTGGTCCGATGATCCTTGACCATCCGGTAGG
>JACQKI010000058.1 GCA_016204645.1 Candidatus Kerfeldbacteria bacterium | reverse complement strand
GTCGACGCTAAACCGCGCGCCGATGTCGGCGTTAAGACACGAGGCGTTGCAGCTCGGCCAACGGTCGACTACGATCGGCTGGTCAGGTGGAATCGGGTTGATGGTGTACGGTAACGGATTTGAGGTGCCCTGGTCATTCTTAACTGTCACGTCAATCACACCCGGACTGAGATTCGGCACGACCGTATCAATCCGCCGGTCTTCCCACCGCGTCCAAGGACTGGTCACCGCACCGAACACAATATCTTTCAACGACGAGCTTGGGTCGAACCGTACGCCGCCGGCAATCACGCCGCTGCCGACATAACCGGAATTGGGATTTAGGCTGGCTAGGCACGGTCCGGTCGAAGCCGGTCCAGCGATTTTATCCCAGGAAAAGTCCGGGCTGTCGAGTACGCCAATCGGTACTGGGTGTTCAGTCTTGACTTTGAACGGGAACGTGCCGGTCGGACCGGCCGGCACTTCGGCTGGAATGGCGGTGTTGCCCCAACCGAGAATGCCCGCGCCGACACTGAGACTATTAAACAGTAAATCATCCCCGCCTTCGCGGTCGTTACTGAGATCCGGCTCAAAACCAAAGCCGTTGACTGTCACACACTGCCCGTCCGTGCCCTGCGGCGGCTGGATCGAGGTGATGACCGGACGGTTGGCGCACTGGCCGGCCGGCTTGACGCCAAAGCTCCAGCGCTGATCGGGCGGCAGCGGCGGCCACGGACCATTGCCAAAGCGGAGCGTCGTTCCCAGGTCATCAACCACGAACCGATTGTCCACGCCGATCTGGTAGGTCTGGTTGACCGACAGTAAGGAGTTCGGCGGGAACGGCGGCGGAGGCATAAAGGCGTAGACCTTGCAGTAGCGCTGCGGATCCGGGCAGCTGCCTGGACAGGGGTCTTGGGCGTCAAACGTTTTTACTCCCGTAGCCGGATTCGGACTCATGTAGCCTGCCGTCACGTACCCACCCAACCCAGCTGCGCTGACGCTGCACGAGCTGGTCAGCGAGTCGTACATCGAAACAGAGTAGCGGATGAACACCGGAGTATCTTCGCAGGCATCGGCCGTGCCGTTGCGCGGGTAGTGATCGGCCACCCTCGGCACCACGTCGTTGGTTTCGAACACCCACTCGAAGGGATCTGGGTCTTGCAGGTTACCGCACAAGTCAACCACGCCGCGGACCACGACTTTGTACCACGCAAACTTTTCCAGCGGCGCCGTCGACTTTACCTGGATGATGACGCCGCGGCCGTCGTCAGCCGGCACGACCGTGTAGTCGGCCGGATTGACCGGAGCGCCTAAAGTCCCGCCCAACCCAGTCAACGGATCAGGCGGAGCACTCGGATCAAATGCGATCACCTCGACTTGGGAGGGGGGTAGAACCGCCTGATCGTACCGGAGGCTGATGTGCGGCGTCCGGACGACGTTGCGATCAGGGTCGAAGGCCGGCTGCGTCAAGTAGCGGATATCAGGGTAGGCGCTGGTCGCTTTGGGCGGCGTGGTATCGACCGAGTTGCCGGTCTGGAAGCGCCACTCGTAGTGCGTACCTTTGTCCAGGCAGTCGTCAATGCCGTCGAGGTCGGCTAGGTTCTCGCGGCAGCCGCTGAGCGAATTGCCTTTCACGTCGCCGATGGTTTTCGGGATCGTAACCTTGTACCAATCGTCGGCGTTGAAATTTTGCGGTATGTGTAAGAATGATATATTCTTGCCCGGACTTGCCGGATCGAGCCGCGCCACCCACTCGGCCGCTGTTTTTGAAGGCGTGGCATCGGTGAATACTTGGTTGGCGATGGCGCCGAGCGGCGGATCTTCGACTGAGTCGCAGGGGTCGGCATCCTCGTCGATGCACCGTTCAATTTTGAGCTTGACGGCCGGCGGCGAAGCTTCGACCGCCGACTTGACCGTAGCGCCGTTCAGCAGGTGGTTGAAGACGATGTTGATACCACTGCACAAGTATACGTCGTGACGGTAGTCAGGTGGATTGCCGCAGTCAGTGGTGATCGACCGAATTTCCAGGCCGACGTCCGGCGGCGGACAAATCGGCGGGCAGGTCGGAGGCGGCGGGGGAGGTCCGCCGCTGCCGGTGACCCCGAAGAAGGTTCGGGCTACGAAGCTGACGATGGCGAACGCCAAAATGACGATCACCAGGCCGATGATGGCATTCAGGATGATGCGCTTGGCTTTCTGGATGCGGTCCGGGTTGCCCGCCGCCGTCAACCAAATAAAGCCGCCGTACCCGATGAAGCTGACCGCGACCAGGGCCAATACCCCGAGCAGCCACCGGATGATGTTGAAAACGATCGACTTGAGGTCGGCCGTGCCTAAGCCAATCGAACCGCCAATGTCTTCGAGGGACAGCGGGGTGGCCGCCTGCACCAGGGCCGCTCCGCCCAGCGCCGTCAGGCCGAGCAGCAGGCCGACGAACACGGCTCGTTTACTCCGGTTGTGGTTTCGCTCCATTCGTTGTGTCCCGGCAGATCAGGCGCCGAGGGCGCGGCGGACGGCCGCTTGGACTTTGGCGCCGTCGACCCGCCCCTTTACCTTTGCCATGACCGTTCCCATGACGCTGCCAAAATCGCTCGCGCCGCGCGCGCTGGTTTCGGCCACCGCCGCTGTCACCAGCGCTTCAAGCTCGGCATCAGTCAGCTGAGCCGGCAGGTAGCGGCTGTAGACTCCGATGTCGGACTCTTCGTGCGCCGCCAGGTCGGCGCGACCGCCGGCCTGGTACTGTGCCGCGGCTTCCCGCCGGCGCTTTACCTCACGGGTTACCACGGCCATGGTTTCCTCGTCGGTCAATTCGCGACCGACCTCGATTTCCCGATTCTTAATCGCCGACTTGAGCATTCGCAAAGCCGAGATGGTCGGCCGCTGGCTAGCCTTGAACGCTTGCTTGTAATCGGCTTCGATGGTCGTCTGCAGGCTCATGGGCGAGTCGGAATGCGCGGTAAGGGTCGTCGCCGTCCGCCACGAACCGTGGTTTCCTCAAGCTTGCCAATCTTGCGCAGGTAATCTTTTCGCTGTCGAATCTCGCGACGGCGGAGCGCGTCCTGCCGGACTTCCCGCTTCGTTTTCGGCGGCTCGTAAAACCTCGCCCGTTTAGCGCGGAGGAGCACACCGCTCTGCTGAACCCGCTTGGTAAACCGTCGCAGGAGGCTCTCAACCGATTCGCCTTCTTTCCGTCGAACTTCAACCAAGCGTTTCACCTCCTCGTGCAAGTTGGGCTGTCATTTTTTATTCACGCCAATCGTTAAAAAAGCGTCGTGAGTATACCACACAAGCATCACCGCGTCAAAATCAAACCCGTCACGTCCGCAGCGCTGACGAGCGGGTAATCGGAATGGAAACGGTTAGGGTTTCCTCCGAGGTTCTCAGGCCATTCGGCCTAAGGCTTGCCCGCCGATTAGGTGCAGGTGGATGTGATCGACCACCTGTCCGGCGTGCTGGCGGACGTTAAACACTAAGCGGTACCCCTGATCCGCAACCCCGTGCTCGCTGGCCAGCTGCTGGGCGCGACGAACCATCTGGCCGACCAGCGGTGCGTCTTCCGGGGCCAGCTCGGCGACCGACGCAATGTGCCGCTTCAGCACGATCAACAGGTGGACCGGGGCGACCGGACGGATGTCCTTAAACGCCACCAGCTGGTCGTCTTCGTAGACCATGCTCGACGGCAGCTCCTTTGCCGCAATCTTACAAAACAGGCAATCAGGATTCGCCGCCACTGCTCGATCCCTGTTCAGCCGGCGCTGCCTTCGACCGTCCGTCGGTCGGTGCAGCCGCGACCCTAGCTAAGCGTTTCTGAATTTCCGGCACGACCTTCTTGAAGTCGACCACTTCTTGGATACCGTTTTCCATATCCCGAATCAGAATCGTGTCATCCATGATTTCTTTCTGACCGACAATCAGCGCGTACTTAACTCCCAGCCGGTTTGCGACCTCGAGCTGGGGCTTTAAACCGTCCTTGGAAAATGCTTCAACCACCTTGAGCTCGATCGAGCGGAGCACGTCGTAGAGCTTAAGACATTTTTTCCGGGCCGGCTCGCCCAGTTGCGCGAGGAAGACGTCGGGCGACTCGACCTTCGGCGCGAACTGGCGCTCGCGCATCTTGATAATCAGCCGCTCAACGCCGCTGGCAAAACCGGCGGCCGGAACCTGGCGGTTGCCGAGCTGCTCGAGTAAATCGTCGTACCGTCCGCCGCCGCCCAAGTCTGATTGACCGCCAGTTTCGAGTGCGCCCTCTTCCACGACCTGCCAGACGGTCCGGGTGTAGTAGTCGAGCCCCCGGACGACGCGCGGGTTAAGGTTATAGGGAATTTCGAGTTCGCCGAGGTACTCGAGCACGTGGACGAAGTGATCCTTGCAGGCCTGGCAGAGATGATCAACGATCTGCGGCGCATCCTGGCTGACGGTATGACAATCGGGGACTTTGCAGTCGAGGATGCGCAGCGGGTTTTTCTGCAGCCGACGCTTGCAGTCCTCGCACAACGAATTCTTGCGCGTCCGGAAGTACTCGCCGAGCAGCCGGAGGTAAGCCGGCCGGCAGTTCTTGTCCCCCAGGCTGTTGATTTGGATCTCGACCGGAACCTGGAAAGAGCGGTAGACCGTCACCGCCAGGTAAATCAGCATGGCGTCGATCACCGGGTGTCCGTCGCCGAGCACCTCAAACCCGAACTGCCAGAACTGTCGGTAACGGCCGGCCTGCGGTCGGTCGTGCCGGAAGAACGAGCCGAGGTACCATAGCTTGACCGGCTGCGGCCAACTCACCATCCCGTGCTCGAGGTACGCCCGGGCCACGCCGGCAGTGTTTTCCGGCCGCAGCGCCACCTTGTCTCCGCCTCGGTCGAGGAACGTGTACATTTCCTTTTCGACGATGTCGGTTTCCTGCCCGACGGTACGGTTGAACAGGCTGGCCGCCTCGAGCACCGGCGTCTCAATCCGGGCGAAGCCGGCTCCGACCGCCAGCCGCTCGACCGCCTGACGAACGGCATCCCAGTACGGCTGGTCAGCGGGCAGAATGTCCTTCATGCCGCGCAGCTGCTGCGGCTGACCCTTGACCTTCTCGAGCGGTCCTGCAGCGGGCGGAGCGGCGGCCGGTTCTGGCTTGACGGACGGCATCCGTTCAGCTCCCGATTGCGGGTTGGTACGCCGGCCGCGGGAGGATTTGCAGGCGGTTGACCGGCCAAGCCCGGATCCACGTTCGACCAATGATTTCGCGGCGAGTCACAGCCCCGAAGAACCGCGAATCCAAGCTGGACTCACGGTTGTCGCCGAGCACGAAGTACTCGCCGTCGCCCAGAGTTTGGTCGACCGTGCCGGTGGTCCGCGTGTCCGGCGGCAAGTACTCGGACTCGTCCAGGGTAATCCCGTTAGGAAAGTCGGCGTTGTACATGTTGACCTCGCCGTTGATGATTTCTACGCGTTCGCCCGGCAAACCGACGATGCGCTTAATGAAAAAGTCGGACTCGTGACGCGGATTGCGCAGCACTACCACGTCGCCGCGTTTCGGCTGGCTGAAGCGGTACGAGATTTCGTCCACCACCAGGTACTCATTATCAAAAAAGTTGGGCTCCATCGAAGCGCCTTTGACGTAAAACGGTTGGATCAAAAAGTAGCGAACCGGAATGATGATCGCCAATGAAATAACCACCACCTTGGCCACTTCGATGATGAAGGAGGCGGCCGACTCGGAAAAACTCGGGACGATCGACCGGCGCCGCAGCGGCGGACGCGGACGGGGCGGTGTTCGACCGGAAGTTGGGTTGCTGGTATCCATGTTGTCGTTCTGGTTGGCTGACCGCTGGTGGCGACTGTACCGCCCGGTGGCGGGACGACCTCTGGCTCTCTTTCTACTTGGCTGGTGGTCGCACCTGGACTCGAACCAGGGACCTTACGGATGTGAACCGTACGCTCTAGCCAGCTGAGCTATGCGACCTAGCGTTAGTAATATTGAGAGGCGCTCCCTGGCCCCGTACCAAGTGAGCGTAGCGAACTTTGGTGCGGGGTCACCAGCCGCCTGCCCCGTGAACGACGAGCCAAGGAGTCGTTTACGGGGAGCTAAGTGGCCTTGGAACGTTTGGCTAATCTTAGCGCAAAGTAGCGAGAGTGTAGCACCGTTTTCGACAAAAATCAAGCAGCCGACCGAGAGGCTGATCAAGGTTTGTGCGAAATCGGCTGCGGCCGGCCGGCCGTCGGGGATTGACGGTCGTCATCGGCCAGGGCTATACTTTCTAGGACGGCACGAAACGCATGCCGATTCAGCGTTTGCAAACCCCACACCTGAAACCACCGCAGCCGGCGCCGGCGCAACCTTTGCCACGACGGAAATCTTGGTATTGGTGGAAAGTCGGGGGCGCGCTGACAGCCGTGGTAATGCTGTTCGTCGGGTTGGTCGGTTACCGGCTGCTGGCCGCGGTCAACACCAGCCCCGACGGCAACCGTCGGGTGTCGGTCTTCGAGCAGCTCGGGCACATCGTGTCGAAACGCGACGCACAGCTGAACGGAGAGGCCGACGACCGGATCAACATCCTGCTGCTCGGGATCGGCGGACCCGGCCACGAAGGACCGCTCCTGACTGACACCATCATCGTCGCCAGCCTCAAGCCGTCGACCAAGCAGGTAGCGCTGATTTCCGTTCCGCGCGATTTGGCCGTCGATATCCCGCGCTACGGCGTTCGAAAAATTAACAACGCCAACGCCTTCGGTCAAGACATGGACTACCCCGGCGGCGGCGAGCAGCTGACGTCCGACCTGGTCGCTCGGGTCACCGGGCTGCCCATCCACTACTTCGGCCGGATTGACTTCAGTGGTTTCATCAAGATCGTGGACGACCTCGGCGGGATGAACCTGACGGTCGCTCGCAGCTTCGTCGATCGCGAGTACCCGACCGCAGACTTCGGCTACCAGACCATCGCCTTTACCGCCGGCCCGCAAACCATGGACGGCGACGCCGCCCTGAAGTTCGTCCGCTCGCGCCACGGCAACAACGGAGAAGGCTCGGACTTCGCCCGCAGCGCCCGTCAGCAGCTGGTCCTGCAGGCCCTGCAGGAAAAAATTTTTTCCCTCGGCACGATCGTCAACCCCGTCCGAATCGGAAACGTTCTGAGCTCGCTCGGGACGCACACCCGGACCAACATGGAAGTCTGGGAGCTGCTGCGGCTGGCTAAGCTGGTCCGGGAAGTCGACCGAACCGCGATCACTAGCCACGTCATCGACAGCAGCCCGAACGGCTTGCTCAAGGTGGCTACCGGCCTGGACGGCGCCTTCCTGCTGGTCCCTAAGGACAGCGGCTTTGCGGCGGTGCAGGCGTTCGCCAACAACATCTTTTCGCTCGCCCGCTACGCCGAAGAAAATGCCCGGATCGTCGTCCGCGATGCCAGCGGTCGGAGCGGTACGGGCAAGGCGATCGTTGCCAACCTCGAGTCGCTCGGTTTTCCAATTATTGCGGTCGAGACGGGTCGGGCGCCCGAACGCACCGCCGTCAGCTGGCTGGTCGACTACACCAACGGTGGCAAACCCTACACGCTCCGTGGCTTGTCATCCTACCTCGGCCTGGCCGCCACCACTCCCGGATCGACCCTGCTGAACCCTGGCATGGTCCCGGCGCTGCTGAACGGCAACCGCAACAGCAGCCAGGCCACGCTCCCCGAACCGGCAGACCAAGCTGACATTCTGTTAGTCATCGGCGCAGACTACCTGCAGGCCCAAACGGCAAAACGGACGACCTCGTCATGAAAGCCAGTCTGATTGTTGGGCTTGGCAACCCCGGATCGCAGTACCAATCAAACCGCCACAACCTCGGCTTCCGGGTGGTTGATGCCCTCCGATCAACACTGGATCAGGCCGCTGACTGGCACCACGAAGGTGATGCCGCAGTCGCGCACACCGCTGGCCAGCCGCGGATTTTCCTGCTCAAGCCGCAGACGTTCATGAACGGCAGCGGCCAGCCGGTGGCACGGTTCGTCAAGTTCTACCGGGTACTCTTAGACCGGCTGTGGGTCGTCCACGACGACGTCGATGTACTGTTCGGCGAGCTGCGTCCGGCATTTGACCGCGGCAGCGCCGGTCACCAGGGCGTCGAGTCGATCGTCCGGGCGCTCGGGTCGAAGGCCTTTCACCGTCTGCGGATCGGCGTGGGCAGCAACCGTCAGTACGGCTTGGCCGCCGAGGACTACGTGCTGCAAAACTTTACGCCCGAAGAAGAGCAGCAATTGACCGCGCCCGACGGAATCATCGCCCAGGCCGCCGCTTCTTTGATGACCGAGTTGACCGCAAAAAATAAGGGCGCGCCAGCGTGAGAGTTGGGGCGCGCCCAGGGGCGGCTGCAACATGGCTGATGGTGCCATGCCAGGCCGGTGCTAAGGCAACGGGGTTGGTTGGTAGCGCTGCTCGCCGGCCGCAGACGAGGCAACGCCCCGTTCCCAACCCCGGACATGCTGGGAGATGAAACGCGATGCTCGCTAGGGTCGATTGCGAGTCGACGCGGAACTAGCTCAAACGGAAAACTCACCGTGTCACGTTCCACTCCCACTTCAATACCCACGGTACTACTTACAAGCGTAAGATGTACGCCGAAAACGACACACACCTTAACTTATGGCTACTGAGAGGGCTTAGGAGGGGTAGTCCTCCGTTCGCCGCTTGCAAGTAGGGCCGTAGGTACCAAAGGCTACCACGTTGCCATCAAAGGAGCATTTTTAAGCCAAGAGATCACCTTAGCAAGGCCGGTCTACCCTGTCAAGGGCAAGGCCGATGAAAGCCTGGAAATACGTGAACCGACCGATCAATTGACGAAGCCGATCGCCAAAAAACCCGAATCCAGCGGTTTGATCAGCCCGATCGACCTGTTTGCCGAGCCGGCGCGACTGCCGGGATTTGTGTCTGAGGAACTGAGCGGGCAGAGGCGCCTGTCCGGCGTGGGACCGCTCTCGGCCAAGACCTTTCTCATCTCCCGGCTGCGCAACAACGACCGGCTGCGGCAGCGTGTGTGGCTAACCGCCGACGAAGCCGGGGCCGAGGCCGTAGCCGCGCAGCTCCGGTTCTGGAGCAACGACCAGCTGCACCCGCTGCGCCTCGATGACCAAGCCCTGCCCCGGCTGCTGCGACGCCTGCTCCTGGCTGAGCCGGTCTGGCTGGTCGCCAGCGTCAGCGCTTTTGAACGATCGGTTTTGCCGCGGCCGGCGTTCAAAGATCTGACCCTGCACCTCCAGGCGGGCGATGCCCTGCGACCGGCCGAACTCAGCCAGTCGTTAGCCAGAATCGGCTACGGTTTCGAAACGACCGCCCACGACCCTGGCACGTTCGCCCGCCGAGGAGGCATCGTCGACATTTTCCCGATTGACGCGGACTACCCGGTCCGGCTGGAATTCGACGGCCGTACGCTGGCCGGCCTGCACCGGCTGCGCGGCTCAAAGCTGGGCCCGCTGATTCGCGAACTGACCATCACCCCGTCCCAGCTGACTACCACCTCCGGCGCTACCCTTTTTTCCTACCTCGACGGCGGGCAGACGCTGTTCGTGCTGTCCGATCCTGACCAGCTGGGGACCGTGGCGCCGCGCTGGGAGGCTTGGTCCGCGGTCCTGGCCCCCTACCGATCCGTCATCTTCGAAACCTTCAGCGACGAAACCACTCAGGCGCTCGACTTTCACCAAGCGCCGTTCTACCACCGCGACTTTGAAGCTCTCGGCGCCGACCTGGCCCGCTACCAACGCGAAGGCTGGGCGGTCGGCCTGGCCACTGAACGCGCGAAAGAAGTCGGCCAGCTGTTCGAGCACGTCCGGGTGGCCGCGCCGAAGGTGGTGCGCATCGACCGGCCGGATGCGCTGCTGACTGGCTTTAGTGCGGCCGAGTACAAGCTGCTGTTCCTGACCGACCAAGAAATCTTCGGCCGGACCGAGCGGCATATCCAGGCGACCGGCAAGCACAAAATCGACCTGGCGTTCATGGCCGAGCTCAAGCCCGGCGACTACGTCACCCACCTCGATCACGGCATTGCCCGGTTCTTAGGGATGACCAAGCAGCAAGTCGACGGCCACGAGCGCGAGTACTTCACCCTCGAGTACGCCGGCGGCGATAAGCTGTTCGTGCCGGTCGAAGCGGCCGACAAGGTTTCCAAGTACATCGGCTTGGCCAACCCCAAGCTCCACCGCCTGTCCGGTTCGAACTGGTACCAGCTGACCCGGAAAATCCGCGACGAGACCTTGGTCTTAGCTCAAGAGCTGCTGAAGCTCTATGCCCAGCGGGCGACCACCGAGGCCGTGGCTTTTTCCGGCACGACGGATGCGGAGCGGCAGCTTGCCGCCTCGTTCCCCTACCAGGAAACAGACGACCAGCAGCAAGCCATCAACGACGTGTTCCAAGATTTAACCAAGGACACACCCATGGACCGGCTGGTCTGCGGTGACGTCGGATTCGGCAAAACCGAGGTAGCCATTCGGGCGGCCGTGCGGGCGGCCGTCCGCGGCACGCAGGTGGCGGTCCTGTCCCCGACCACCATCCTGACCCAGCAGCACTACGACACCTTCATCAACCGCCTGCAGGGGCTGCCGCTGACCATCGACCTGCTGTCCCGGTTCAAGAGCGAAAAAGAACAGCAGCAAACACTGGTTCGGCTGGCAACTGGTGACGTCGACATCGTGATCGGTACGCACCGGCTGTTGTCGAAAGACGTGATTTTTAAAGACCTGGGCTTGATCATCATCGACGAGGAGCAGCGCTTCGGCGTCAAGGACAAAGAGCAGCTGAAAGAGCTGCGGCGGCAAGCCCACGTCTTAACCTTGACCGCCACGCCCATTCCACGCACCCTCAACTTAGCCCTGTCCGGCATCCGCGACGTCTCGATCATCGAAACGCCGCCCGAGGGACGGCTGCCGATCGAGACCATCATCCAGCCCTTCGCCGACACCACCACCGCGTCCGCTATCCGCAAAGAAATCAGCCGGGGCGGCCAGGTCTACTACGTCTACAACAACGTCGAGACCATCGAGTTAGCCCTGGCCAAGCTCAAACGGCTGGTGCCCGAAGCCAGCTACGCCGTGGCCCACGGACAGATGGACGAGCACAAGCTGTCGCAGGTCATGGCCGACTTCGATACCGGCAAGGTGCAGGTCCTCGTCTGCTCGACCATCATTGAAAACGGCCTCGACTTGCCGAACGTCAACACCCTGATTGTCGACAACGCTGGACGCTTCGGCCTGGCCCAGCTCTACCAATTGCGAGGTCGCATCGGCCGTGGCTCGCGCCAAGCCTACGCCTACTTCCTCTACCAGTCGACTAAGCTGGCTGGGGGGCCGAAGAAACGCCTGCAGGCGCTGCACGAAGCCCGCGACCTCGGGGCCGGCTTCCAGCTCGCCCTGCGCGACCTGGAAATCCGCGGGACCGGCAATATTCTCGGCAAAGAGCAGCACGGCCAGGTGGCGGCCATCGGTCTCAACCTCTACACCCGCCTGCTGGCGCAAGCGATTGAAGAGCTGAAGACCGGCATCAAGCAAGAAGCCTTGCGCGACATCATCATCGATTTGCCGCTCGACATCGGCATCCCCAAGTCGATTGTTCCGTCCGAACCCAAGCGACTCAAATTCTACCAAGAAATGGCCAACCTCGTCGGCATCAACGACCTGCGCGAATTCAAAAAGAAAATCTTTGGGGAAAAAGACGTTCCGCAGCCGCTGCACAACCTGTTTGACCTGCTGGAAATTCGGCTGCTCGCACAAAAAACCCACATTACCAGCATCGCCGTGACCAAGACTTCGGTCGAGGGCGTTTCCCACCAGAAACTAACGATTGAGTTTTCAAACATGATCACCCCGAAAATGATTGAAAGGCTGATCACCAAAAACCAGAAGTGGGACTTTACCACCAAGCTGGTCAAAATCGACTTCGCCGAACTGGGCACGAAGTGGTTGCAGCAACTCAAGGCCTATGTTAGGCTGTTTGAACGGGAGCCGGAACCGGTGAAAGCCGCCGAAACCAGCGAAACTCCCGCCCCGCAAACCTAAGGCTTAAAGACCAAAAAAGAGTGGCGCCAGCCGCTCTTTATAGTTTTTTGCCCAAAGTGAAGCTGGCCGTCTGACGGGACGACCAGCCCACGAGCATCTCCTTCCGGTCAGTCCGGAGGATTTGGGACGAGCTGCCAGCGTTCGAACAACCACGCCGGCAATCCGGTCTCCTCTCTCGGATCATAGCCGAGTCGTTCGAGCAGGCTGAGGAAGTCATTCGGTAAAGCACCGTAGACTGTGCTCCACCCACGACCCTGCAAGCAGTCGAGCCAACGATAGTAGAGCTGCTCATCGCTGAAGTCGGCCCAGACGTCATCCGGCAACTCGACGTGCTGGCGGCCGAAGTACTCTCGAAGCTGCTGTTCGATCTCCGGCCGTGGGACGTACCGTCGCTCAACGAACGACCCACGTTCCACAAACCGCGTATCACGCAGTAGCGGGACCTGCAGTGCCATCGGTTTTCCCTCCCTAACAACGAGCGTGCCAATCATCAGCACGCAGCCAGACTTCACTAGTAAACGACCCAGCATACCTCCATTACTTCCGTCTGTCAAGCTTATGAATACCGTTGCCTACTGGTTAGCATTTCAATCTGTCGGTTTAGGCTGGCAGAGCCTCCAGCCACTGCTCCAGCATTTCGGTTCCATCGAATCGCTGTGGGCTTCGTCGAACCATGACTTACGCGTCACCGGCGCTTCTCCGAAGCTGATCGCAAAAATCGAAGCTGCTCGCGCCCGAGATGTTAACCAGATCAACCACCAGATTGAGCTTCCGGACACGGCGGTGCTGACCCTCGATCACCCGCACTACCCGGCGCTGCTTCGCGAAACTGCCAGTCCACCGCTCGTCCTATTCGTTCGCGGCAATCTCAGCGCACTCAGCCACCGCTGCCTGACCGTGGTCGGCACGCGCACGCCGTCCAGCTACGGGCTGCGAGCCGTGCGCCTGATCACCGAGCCGATTGCGGCCGACGGCGTCACCATCGTATCCGGCTTAGCCTACGGCATAGACGCGGCCGCGCACCAAGCCGCCCTCGCCAGCCGGGGTGCGACCGTGGCAGTGCTCGGCAGCGGCGTCGACACCATCACCCCCTACGGGAACCACGCCCTGGGGCTCGCCATCCTCGAATCCGGCGGCGCGATTATCAGCGAGTATCCGCCCGGAACTGAACCGCAGAAGCACCACTTTCCGCAGCGCAACCGGATTATCTCCGGCCTGTCCCGGGCCACGGTGATTGTCGAAGCTGGGGTCAAGTCAGGCGCGTTGCTGACAGCGCGCTTTGCCCTTGATGAAAACCGAGAACTGTTCGCTGTCCCCGGCCCGATTGACCAGGAAAAATCAGCCGGCCCGAACAATCTGCTCAAGCTTGGGGCCGCGCCGGTAACCTCGGCCGACGATCTGCGGGCCGCCCTGGGACTTGACAATCACCGGCTGGTCACCGAGACTGTCGAACTACGGGCTGACAGCCCGGCCGAGGCGGCCGTGCTGCGCCTGCTGGCCGAGCCGCGACATGTTGACGAACTCGTCGCCATCAGTACACTGGAGACCAGTGTCATCAACGCCACGCTCAGCCTACTGGAAATGAAAGGCCGCGTCCGTCATCTCGGCGGCATGCACTACATTCGAATTCCGTAATCCGTAACAACCCTCTTCAATCCGCGCGTGCAAAAAGACCTGATCATCGTCGAGTCGCCGACAAAGGCGAAAACTATTTCCCGCTTCCTCGGCAAGGAGTACCGGGTGGAGTCGAGCTATGGCCACATCCGTGACCTGCCCAAGTCGAAACTCGGGGTCGACGTTGAAAAGGACTTCGCGCCGCAGTACGTCGTCCCGACCGGTTCGCGGAAAATTGTCACCGGACTCAAAAAGGCGGCCGCCAGCGCCGACCAAGTCTATTTCGCGACTGACGAAGACCGCGAAGGCGAGGCCATTTCCTGGCACCTGGCCGAACTCTTAGAGCAGCCGGCCACTAAGCTCAAGCGCATTGCCTTCCACGAAATCACCGAGGAAGCGATCCGCGAGGCATTGGCACACCCCCGCCAGCTCGACCTTCGGCTAGTTGACGCGCAGCAGGCGCGCCGGATCCTCGATCGCCTGGTCGGGTACGAGCTGTCGCCGCTGCTCTGGAAAAAGGTAGCCAAGGGGCTGTCGGCCGGACGAGTCCAGTCGGTTGCGGTCCGCCTGATCGTCGAACGCGAGCGGGAAATCCAAGCCTTCAAGCCGCAGGAGTACTGGTCGCTCGAAGCGGCCTTTACGCCGCCGTCCGGACAGAGCTTCACCGCCAAGCTGGCTAAACGCGACGGCGCGACCATCGACCGACTCGACCTAACATCCAAGGCTGAGGTTGACGGCATTCTCGAGCACCTCAACGGCGCCGCCTACCGTGTCGCCGAGGTGCAGCGCAAAGAAGTCAAGCGCCATCCCCTGCCGCCCTACACAACTTCGACGTTGCAGCAGGATGCCAACCGCAAGCTCGGCTTCTCCAGCCGGCAGACGATGAGCCTGGCCCAGCAGCTCTACGAAGGCGTCGAGCTCGGGTCCGAAGGCTCGGTCGGCCTGATTACCTACATGCGGACCGACTCGTTCAACCTGGCCAAAAAGTTCATGGGCGAGGCCGGCAACCTGATCGAAGCCGCCTTCGGCCAAAACTACCACCAACCTCGGACCTACCAAACGAAATCAAAAGGCGCACAGGAAGCCCACGAAGCCATCCGGCCGACCGACCCGAAGCATACGCCGGAATCGGTCAAGGTCTTCCTCGAAGACCGTCAGTTCAAGCTCTACGACTTAATCTGGCGCCGGGCCATCGCCTCGCAGATGCGCGAAGCCGTCATGGATTCGACCAGCGTCGACGTGGTCAGCAACACCAGCCCCGTGTATACGTTCCGCGCTACCGGCCAGGTCACCAAGTTCGACGGCTTTTTAAAAGTCTCCACCGAAAGCGTCAAAGAAAGCGAGCTGCCGATGCTCAACCGAGACGAAACGGTCACGCTCAAAGAACTCAAGCCCGAGCAACACTTTACCGAACCGCCGGCGCGCTACTCCGAAGCCGGCCTAGTCAAAAAGCTGGAAGAGTACGGCATCGGCCGGCCCTCAACGTACGCCCCGACCATCGCCACCGTCATCGACCGCGGCTACGTCGAGCGGATCGAGAAACGACTCAAGCCGACTGACATCGCGACCATCGTCAACGACCTCTTGGTCGGGCACTTCCCGGAAATCGTCGACTACCAATTTACGGCCAAAATGGAGCAAGAGTTTGACGAGATTGCCGAGGGTGGCAAAGACTGGGTACCGGTCATCCGCGAGTTTTACGGACCGTTCAAGCAGCACTTGACGACCAAGGAGGAAACCCTGAACAAAAAAGAATTGACCGAGCAGGCGACCGAGTACGTCTGCGAAAAATCCGGCCACCCGATGGTGATAAAATACGGCCGGTTCGGCAAGTTCCTGGCCTGCACCGGCTACCCCGAGTGCAAGAACACGAAAGAGCTCAACGACGACAACACCATCGCCGCGGAGAAAAAAATCGAGGGCGTTGGTGAAACCTGCCCCCAGTGCGGCCAAGGCCAGCTGACCATGAAGCGCGGCCGCTTCGGCCCGTTCCTCGGCTGCAACCGTTATCCGGACTGCAAGTACATTAAGAACATTCAAAAGGGCACGGGCGTTACCTGCCCCCAGTGCGGCCAAGGCGAAATCATCGAAAAACGGTCGCGTTACGGAAAAGTCTTCTACTCCTGCAACCGCTATCCGGAGTGCAAATTCGCCTTGTGGAGCAAACCGACCGGCGAGAAGTGTCCGGAATCAGGCGACCTGCTGGTCTACGGCGCGAAAGGCACGATCCGCTGCTCAAGCAAGACCTGCAAGTACGTCAAGCAGGCTGAGCAACAGCCCCAACCAACCTAAAATGTTTAACATTCTCTCATTGTCTCCAACCCTCTAAACCGCTAAACCTCCAAACCTCAAAACCGCCAACATGCTTCTCCGCTTGATCCTCAACTCACTGGTCATCCTGGCGCTGCCCTACCTTATGGCGGGCATTACCGTTCGCAACTTCTGGACCGCGCTATTGGTCGCGTTGGTTTTCGGCGTGCTGAACGCTCTGGTCAAACCGATTCTCGTCATTCTGACCTTGCCGGTAACCATTATCACGCTCGGCCTGTTCGTCTTCATACTGAACGCCTTGCTGCTCTGGTTCACCAGCACCATTGTCAAAGGATTTGAGATCCGTAGCTTTTCAACCGCGATCCTGGCCGCGGTGATACTCTGGATTGGCAGCATGTTAATCAATGGGTTGACCGGTAAACGGTGATGCGGTATGCGTGGACTGGGGAATTCACACTGATCTAATACAACATGCAACGCACCCTCTCCAGGGTGCGTTGTGAAAACGAAACACCACCGGATTCACTCGAACCCGGTGGCGCTCTTGTTTTCACAGAACACCCTCCTTCACAGCACGTCGAACTCATCGACTGGCTTGAGACGGCTCCAGACCCAATGGAAGAACCATCCAAGCATGAGGCCGACTGCCAATCCGACCAGCATGTCATCACCTCCTCAACGGCGGAGAGTACCCGTTACCTCCTTGGACGGATTGACTTCGTCCGCTTCAGGAAGGGCCGGAAGAACCCGAACCACGACACCAGGATGAGCAGAAGCAACGCCCCAACAGCCAGCCACGGCATACTCCGATCACCTCCTACTTGTGATGCGAATCGGGAATGACGTGAAAGCCGATCATGGCGCCGTTAACGACGCCCAACCCAACTGCCAGCCGGTTCTGCCATTTCATCGAGTCGACTCGCCGGTTGAGGCTGGTTTGTAAAACCTCGAATCCGCCCCGCAGTTGCGCCACTGACTGCTGCGCTTCCGTGGCCTTCTCTCCAGCCGCGATCGCTAGCGCCTGCGTCGAGTCGATTCGATCAGCCGCGAAATTGAAATCCTCCTGCACGGATGCGTCAAGCTCGTCCAAGCCAGCGGAGACGACCGCCACTGCGCTGTCCAGCCGGTCGGCCCGCACCTCGATGGCGTACTGGGCGCTGGCCAGCTCCATCATCTTGGCGTTGGCCGCGATCAACTTTCGGTTCAGCTCAACCACCGCGGTCTTAGCTGAATCAGCCCGGACCGTAGCTTGCCGAGCCAATCCTTTGGCCTGCTCCGCCGAGGTAGCCGCCGCTTGCGCTTGCTGCTCGGC
>JACQKI010000057.1 GCA_016204645.1 Candidatus Kerfeldbacteria bacterium | reverse complement strand
GTTGGTGGGGATGGTGGTGGGGCCGTGAACTCCTGGTGGGGATCAGCGACGATCGTCGATCGACGCCCTCCGCACGTTGCACCCAGCGCACCACCGCACTGTGATCAAAGCCGAAGTGTCTGGCCACCGCCCTGATGCTCTGGCCGGAACGCGCCATCCTCACGGCCTGCATACGAAGTCTAGGGAGGCTAGGGTTCATGGTATATGACATGCATCCACTCTACCGCAGGTGGTGCCAAGCTATTGAACCATTACACCCTCCTTTCCATTTTTAGAAAAGTGTGCTATACTAGGTTTTAGAACATCGCATGCTAAAACAAACGACAGTCGCGATATTGCTGGCCGCACTGATGGGCGGCATTTTTAGCTACCCGGTTGAGGCCGCCACGCGCACTCCCCGGCGCCTCGACGGCGTGCTCGTTCCGCCGGGCCAGGCCAATCAGTGGCCAGTTGCCGTCATGATTGACAACCACACTGCCTCCCGGCCTCAGGCGGGCCTGAACAAAGCTTCGATTGTGTACGAAGCCTTAGCCGAAGGAGGCATTCCGCGGTTCATGGCGGTTTTTGCTCAACCCAAGATTTCGTTGATCGGCCCGGTTCGATCGGCCCGGCCGTACTTCGTGCGCTACGCTGCCGAGTACCGGGCTGGCCTGGCCCACGCCGGCGGCAGTTTTGATGCTCTGAACCTGCTGCGCAGCTTGCGGATGCCGAACATCGAGGGGATCAAAGGAAAGACCGCGCAGTACTTTTACCGTCGCGGGGGCGGCTGCGTCCACTGCCTGTTTACCGACAGCAAGCTCATGACCCGGGCGCTCAAGGCAGCCAAGTACTACCGTAAAAAACCAACCTTCCGACCTTGGAAGTTCAAGGTTGACCCGCCGATCAAGGAACGGCGGGTCGGCAAACACGGCGCGACCATTGACCTGGGCGCCGGAGCAGCCTACGCCATTCGCTACGAGTACGATCGGAAAAAGAATGTCTATAAACGATTCACCGGGGGTCGCGCCCAGGTTGACCGGCTGACCCGCAAGCAGCTGACCGCTAAGAACGTGGTCCTGCTCCTGGTGCCGAAAGAGCGCGTGCTCGATCGAAAAGGCCGAATCGCGCTCAATACCATTGGTAAGGGTAAAGCGATTTTACTCAAAGACGGTTACTCGCGGACGATTAAGTGGCAAAAAAAGACGACCTACGGCCGGACCATTTTTAGCGGTCTTGATGGGAACGAAATAGTATTCAACCGCGGTTCGGTTTGGATTACGGTGGTTCCGCGCGGGCACCGCTACCGGCTGTTTTAGCCGCGGCGTTGACTTTTCGGGCGAACTGGGATAGCCTGTCAGCACCCATGGGCTTTTCCGTGACCCAGTCGTTCAAGGCCTTTCGGCTGTCGGAGCGCACGCAGTACCGGATCCTGGAAATCATCCCAGGATTTTTAGTCTGGTCGGCGTTCGCCGCGGCCGTGCTCTTGTCGTTCTGGGTACCGCTGTGGGTGATTGGCTTCATCATTCTGTTCGACGTGTACTGGTTCGTCCGAGCGGTGTATACCCTGGTCTACCTGCTGATTGCATTCCGGCGCTACCGTCAGGCCGCCGCCGTTGACTGGCAGACCCGGCTGCAGCAGCGGTCGGGCTGGGAGTCGATCTACCACCTGGTGGTGCTGCCGACGTACCGGGAACCTTCGGCGGTCGTCGAGCAAGCCCTGAATGGGCTGGCGCGCTCTCGGTACCCGCTCTCGAAGCTGATTGTAGTTCTCGCCACCGAGGCTCGCGACGGCCAGCACGCGCAGTCTATCCGTGAGCAGATGCAATCACGCTTCAGCTCGATCTTTGGTCAGTTTCTGGTGACGACTCACCCCAGTGATCTGCCCGGCGAGGTGGCCGGCAAAGGAGCGAACATTGCCTGGGCTGGGCGTCGGGCGAAAGAGTTGATTGATGTCCGTCAGATTCCGTACGAGCAGGTCGTGGTGACTACCCTCGACGTTGACTCAGTCGTTCACCCGCAGTACTTCGCGTACCTGACCGACACCTACCTCGGCCATCCCCGCCGGCTGCGAACCAGCTACCAGCCCCTGCCGTTTTACCATAACAACATTTGGCAGTCGCCGGCTCTGACGCGGACTGTTGCCAACTCGACTACCTTCTGGCTGATGACCGAAACCGTTCGGCCGGATCGGTTGTTCACCTTTTCTTCGCACAGCATGCCGTTCCAAGCACTGGTTGATGTCGGATTTTGGCAAAGCGACATCGTGACTGAGGACTCACGGATTTTTCTGCAGTGCTTCGTCGAGTACGACGGTGACTACACGGTGACCCCGCTCTACCTGCCGATCTCGATGGATACCGTGGCCGTGCCGTCGCTCTGGCGGACGGTGGTCAACCAGTACAAGCAGCAACGACGCTGGGCCTACGGCGTCGAAAACTTTCCGTACATGGTCTGGAATTTTTCGGTCAATCGGCAGATCCCGTTGGCTAAAAAAGTTAAGTACCTGTGGAACCAGCTGGAGGGTGTGTTCAGCTGGGCCACCGCGCCGATCCTGATTTTCATCCTCGGCTGGCTGCCGGTCAAGGTAGCTGAGGCCCGGGACAGCACTGAGCTGATCGTCCAGAGCACCCCCGACTTGCTGCAGTGGCTGATGGTGCTGGCGATGGTCGGCCTGGTCGCGGCCGCAGTTCTATCGACGTGGCTGCTGCCGTCTCCGCCGCCAGGCAAGAGCCGGTGGCAGCTCGTGCCAATGGCGCTGCAGTGGGCGCTGTTTCCGTTAACCATGATCGCCTTCGGCTCGATCCCGGCGACCGACGCTCAAACTCGGCTGATGCTGGGAAAGTACCTTGGGTTCTGGGTGACTGAAAAGAGTCGTAGCTAAGCGCCCAGCAGGCTACCGGTGAAGTCACGGTGGCCGCGGACAAAGTCCGAGATCGCGACAGCCCTTCCGCCGGCCAGCTGTAGGCGATGGACCACCAGCCTGCCCTGGCGGCAGACGATGGCCGGCGCGGAGTCCAGCTCGGTGACGGTCCCCGGTCGGCCGGCCGATGATTCGGCCCGCGGTTCGGCGTTCAGTATTTTTAACGGCTGGCCGCGGAACGTAGTGTAGGCGCCGGGCCAGGGGTCGAAGGCGCGGATCCGGCGCCAGATTTCTTCGGCCGACAGCGTCCAGTCGATGCGGGCGTCGTTTTTCTGCAACCGCTGACAGTAGGTGGCGTGGGCGTGGTCTTGTGGCTGAGGATGCAACCGACCATCGAGGTAGGGCCGGAGTGACTGCCGCAGCAGATTTGCCCCTAAACCTGATAGCCGCGATTCTAGCGACGGCCGATGCTCACCAGGTTTGATGTCGAAAGATTGTTGAGCGACGATCGGTCCGTGGTCCATCTGTTCATCCAAGACGATCAGCGTCACGCCGGTGACCCGGTCGCCCTGCAGGATCGAGGCGGCGATTGGCGACGGTCCGCGGAGCTTGGGAAGCAGCGAGGGGTGAATGTTCAAAAATCCCTTGGCCGGCGCGCGCAGCACGTCGGGCGGCAGGATTTTACCGTACGCCGCCAGCACGGCAACGGCCGGTTCCCACTGCCGAACCTGTTGAGCCACGGCCTGGTCCAGACGGGGCGGGGTGAGTATTCGTAGGTTGAGCTGTTCGGCCCGGCGCTTGACCGGAGAGGAAAGGAGCGTTTGACCGCGTCCGCCCGGCTGATCCGGTTGGGTAACTACCCCGACCACCTCAGCTTCCTGGCTGAGGGCGTCGAGAATCGGAACGGCAAAGTCCGGAGTTCCAAAAAAAACAGCCCGCGGTTTTTTGTTCATGCTAGCCGCCCGTGGGTGATCCGCTCAACTTTGTCAATGAACAGAATTCCATTGAGGTGGTCGATTTCGTGCTGGAAGACGCGGGCTAGCAGTCCGACTGCTGCTCGTGTCCGGAGCTGATGGTCCTGGTCATAGTAGGAGACTGTAACCCGAGCCGGCCGGCGAACCAAGCCGAAGACGCCGGGAATCGATAGGCAGCCTTCTTCGGCCACTTCAGTTTGACGGGAACGCTTGATGATTCGCGGGTTGATGATTGCGAATGGTCCGGTTTGACCGTTGATGATGGCGACTTGCAAACTGACGCCGACTTGCGGTGCGGCCAGCCCGATACCCTGGGCTTCAATCATGGTAGCCACCAAATCTTTGAGCAGCGACTCGATGTTTGCAGTCTTGAGTGAATTAAGATCAACCGGTGCAGCCTGTCGCCGGAGGATGGGTGCGCCGAGTTTGACGATTGTACGTACAGTCATCGGGCCGAGTGTACCAGAGCTCACCTGCGACAGCAAGTTACCGCAACTCGATCGGGTCGACCGTAATAGTCCATGACTCGTCGAGGTGGGCCAGGATTCGCGGCAGTGCCGGTGGGACCAACCGTCGGGACCGAACGAGGATTGAGGTTCCGGCTCGATCCACCGGTGACCGGCCGGGCGAGGGCTGGGTGTCGGTGACGATAACCTCCGGGCCGATTCGTCGCAGCTGGCGAACCAACGTTGCTGGGCTCAGGCCGGGACGTCGAGCTGACGCGCGTTGGCGCAGCAACCACAGCTTCCAGGCTGGCGGGTAGCCAAAACTTTCACGGCTGGTCTGGGCGGCGGCTAGCCAGCTTGGGTCGAATGGCTGCCTGACCAGCTGGTGGTAGCGACGCGAAGCTTGGACGATCAAGCCATCCGGCAGCTGGCAGCGGCTGCTCAAGGTCACGAGCAGCCGCTGCGCCTGCTCGTCGGCGTCGACCCGGGGCACAGCTAGCAAGCTGTCGAACCGGGTGACTACGGCCGCGGCGTAGCGTCGGTCCAGGTATCGAGCGTGGGCCGGAGTGGTCAGACCGATCATGCCGGGCGGCCAGGCATCTTGATTCGGCTTTAGTTCACGGGCCGGCAGTCGGGCTTGACGCAGCTCGCGGAGGATGGATTCAATCCCACGGCTCCGGCCTCGGAGCTGGACGCTGCCGCAGCGGGGGCAGCGGCCGGGAATCGGTTGAAAGATCTGACAATGGTTACAGACCAGCTGGTCACCCGTTTGGCGAAAGGGGACGTGGCAGGTCGGGCAAGCGGGCACGAAACCGCAATCGTGACAGCACAGTGAACCGAAGACCGAACGTCGCGGGTGAACGATCAGTACGCGGGCCGACTGGTGGCGGCCGATGTGCCGCAACCGCTCCATCACAGGCTCGGTTAGGATGTTGAAGTCGCCGCCCGCCCGCTCCCGCTCTAGGTCAACCAGCGAGACGCGGTAGCGGGCACGATCGAGCGTGATACCACGGCTGATGGCGGTGGCACTGACCAGCGACGGTAGGCGACTGGTCAGGACGACTTTGATTCGGCCGACCCGAGCGAGCAGCATCGCCACCCGACGACTGTCGTAGCGCGGGCTCGGTTCGGCCTGGATATGCTCGTCAGCCTCTTCGTCGTCAATCATGATCAGGCTGAGGGCGTTGACCGGCGCCAGGACAGCCGAGCGAGAACCGACGACGAGGGTTGACTCAGCCTGCCGGATTGATCTGAACGTGAGGCGGAACTGGCGTGGCGTCAGCTGGTGGTGAAAGCTGGTGGCTGGCGGCAGTCGGTTTACCAGCTGCTCGGCCCGGCGGATGGTCGGGACCACGACGATGACTGATCGACGGCTGGACCGGACCCGATTAATCAGGTTGGCGTACCAACGATCCCGCGTTCGATCGTCTCGGTACGTCACTACCACGGCGTCGCTGCGGCTGCCGGTCATCCGGTCGAGATCTGATCGAAGCGAGCGGTCAGTCGCGGCGGACGCTACCGCGTTGATTTCCTCGGCCGTTCGAGGGATGGTCGGCAAGAGACTGCGGAGGGTGGTGGCGATTGAGGAAAAGTTTTCAGCCGCGACTCGCTCGGCTACACCCAACTGCGGGTCGGGCAGGTACGGCCTGGTGCTGATGACGCGTTCGATCGGCCGTAACCGCTCGGCCGACAGGCTCGATCGCTGACTGGTTGAGAGGACCACGCCGGCTGTTAGCCGACCACGAAAGCGAACGCTGACCAGGCTGCCGCGGCCGAGGGATTGACCCGCTTCGATCCGGTAGTCAAAAATCCCAAGCGACCGCGGCAACCGGAGGAGGGGAGCGACGTGAGCGAACATTACCTTAGGCCAAGTGGATGGTAGCCACTGCGAGGCCGATGCCAAAGGGGTGCTCGTACGAAAGCCGCCGGACCACGGTGCGCTGGCGCTTGATGATTCCCGCCAAGATCAGCAAGGGCCGGTAGCCGCAGGCTTCGGCCAGCTCGACCGTGGTCGGATCAATCTTCAGCAGCTGCTGGTTGAAGGTTTGTTTGGCGACCGCTTTAAGCACGGCCGAGTCAAAAGCAGATCCTTCCGGGCGCAGGCCGCCTGGCGCGGCGGCCGAAGCATGGTGCGAGAGCTCGGCGCTGGCCAGCACCACGACCCGTTCGCGCGAGTGGTGGAACTCTTCGGCCAGGAGCGAGCCCCAGTGGACGTGGGCCTGCGGATCGAGGTTGGCTGAACCGATCGGCAGGATGCTGGCCGTGCTGATGTGCTGCGGCAGCGTCAGGAGCGGAATGGCTGCGTCGTAGCTGGCGGTCGATTCGTACAGCAGCTTGACCGGAAAACCGTGGTCTTCGGCGCGCTCTTGGATGCGGTGGCCGAGTGACGGCGAACCGCGCCAGGCGGCAGTCGTGACGAGGTCGCCGAATTCGGCAAGGTTGACCGTCAGCTTCTCAGCCACGTTCAGGACGAAAGCGCCCGGGTGAGATGGGCCGTGCGGGTGCAAGACGACGATGACCTGCGGCCGCAGTGCGTACAGTTCTTGGGCCAGGGAGGCGAGCGCACGGCCGGTTTTTTTCACCTGCGCCTGGTACGCTTTGCCGATCGTTGGCCAGAGCAGGGGCGAGTGCGGAGCGATAGCAGCGCCGACCAGGGGCATGGGCTAACCTCCGTTAGTGGCTACGTCGCTGAGTGGTTCGCCGAGCGGATGCAGGCTGAGGGCTCGGTCGTTGGTCCAGACGATGTTTTTTGATTTAAGTCCCAGCTCACGGAAGGTTTCGACGTCGGGGACAAGGCGCCGCGTACCGTTGGAAATGAAGTAGACTTTCCGTTCGGTGCGCGAGGCGACCAGCTCGCCGTCCCGGAACTTAATTGGATCACCGGCTGGCAAGGCAGTGATGGCTTGATCGTGCGCCAGCTGGGCAACCTGTCCGTGGAACTGTGATCGAAAAATTTCGCGGGCGTAAATCGGGTGTCGGAATCCTTGCGCGTCGACAAAGACGACGCCGCCAGACGTCCGGGATTTGAGCAGCCGCCCCGTCGGGTAGACGTCGGCTTCAGTCACGGCCTGGCCCTTGGGGTACGCGGCTAGTTCTCGTTCCTTGACGCCACGAATGATTTCTTCGGGATTGTAACCGAGGCTGCGCAGGACTTCGCGCGATGCAATCGGGCGCCGCTCACCATTCACCAGCAGGTAGACGCCGCCACCCGGCGTAACCTGCAGCAAGCTCGGCTCAGGGTACTTGATCGCCGGTCCGACGTCGTAGGTATCAATTTCGTCGCGTTCAACCGTTATAACCTTAGCCGGGTCGTAGTTGGCAACGAAGGCCGACCGGGAAGTGAAGGGCAGGCGCTGGCCGTGGCGGATGAGCCAAATGCCTTTATCGCCGCGGACGCGCAGCAGCGCACCGTCCGGGTACTTGCGGGTGAACCAGCGTATCCAGAGCAGCTGGAATAACGAGTTGGCGCCCCAGCGCTGGTCGCCGCCACCGTACTTTCCGACGTACGGGTTGTACACATACAGTACGGCGGTTGCCAGGTTGGCCGGCGTGACCGCGATGCCGTCGATCGTCGTTTTGGTGATGCCCGGTCCCCAGCCGTTGAACTGGCCGCGCTGCCGCAAGGCTGGCAGGTAATCTTCAGTGATCCGACGGGCGGCGGCGCTGAGCTGGGTGCCGAAGCCTCGGTAGGCCGGGCTGCAGGACGACGGGCAGCCGTAGCCGAGCGCGTAGTCGAGCTGGTGCTGGGTCGGGGCGGCGTCGCTGATTAAGCTCTGCTCCTTTTCGAGGAGCGTCAAAAAAAATTTTGGATTGAGACCGTAGCGGCGCGCGACGGTCACGATCACGTCGGAGGCGCGATGGCGCGTACCCTCGAAATCGAGTTCGTACCTGCTCAAAAAGCCTCCGCGGTTCGCTAAGAACTGCTGGACGCGGGCAGCGCTCATCGAATCACTGTCGAGCAGGTCATGGTCGGCAATGATCAGGTTGTTGCTCAGCGCTCGAGCCGGCGCCAGCGGCGTCGCGGTCAGGAAGATGACCAGCGGCCAAACCCAAACCCGTGCTCGGAAGCGCGTGCTCGATGCTGTCGGGCGCGGACGCGAACGTCGCATGTCAGCTCAGTATACCGTATTTCGTGGTATACTACAAGTCGAGCTGACAGCTCGGTTTGATGGATACTCGACCGACCATCCTCAACGTTCCGTTCGACGCAGTTACCCTGCCGCAGGCCTTGGCCCAGGCTGAGCAGGCGCTCATCAGCGGCCGTTTTTGCCACGTGGTCACGCCTGGCCCAGAGTTTGTAATGCTGGCTCGTCGCCATCAGCCGTTTGCCGCGGTTCTGCGACGGTCAGCTTTGTCGCTGCCCGATGGCATGGGCGTAATTTTGGCCGCGCGGGTGTTGGGATTGCCAGCGCTGCACCGCGTCGCCGGAACTGATTTTATGCAAACCTTGCTGGTCCGCGCCGCCGAGGCTGGCTGGCGTGTCTACTTCTTCGGCTGCTTGCGCCCGGGCGCGATCGAGCACGCGGCGCACCAGGCGGTCCGAGCCTATCCCGGCCTGAGGCTGGTGGGAGCGGAGAGCGGCTGGCGCGGGCGGTGGCGGTTGCCTGATCGGGTCGTCACCTGGAGGATTCGCCGTGCCCAGCCAGACCTGCTGTTCGTCGGTCTGGGAGCGCCTGAGCAAGAGCTGTGGATTGATCGTCACCGATCGCAGCTCGGCCGCGTGGCCGTGGCGGTCGGCGTGGGCGGCGCCTTCGATTACCTGGCGGGTGTTGTTCGACGCGCGCCTAAGCCCCTGCGGGTCTTGGGTTTCGAGTGGCTGTGGCGCTTGCTGCGGCAGCCGCAGCGCTGGCAGCGAATCATCACTGCCGTGGTACGGTTTCCGGTCGCTGTATTGCAGGAGCGCTGGCGTCATGCCTAAGCCCACCGTCCGGGTTCGCTTTGCGCCTTCGCCGACCGGCGACCCGCACATCGGCAGCATCTGGGTGGCTGTGTTTAATCGCATGTTTGCCAAGCAGCACGGCGGCGTGTTTGTCTTACGCCTTGAAGATACCGACCAAAATCGTTTAGTTCCTGATGCTGTTCAAAATATTTACGACGCCTTGGCTTGGTACGGACTGACGCCTGATGAGGGTCCAGAGCAGGGTGGGTCGTTCGGCCCATACGTTCAGAGCCAACGTCGTGAGCTGCACCAGCGACATGCCCGGCAACTGGTGGAGCAGGGGAGTGCCTACTACTGTTTCTGCTCGGTCGCACGCCTCGATCAGCTGCGGGCCGCCCAGCTGGCAGCCAAGCACGCGCCGCGTTACGACAAGCACTGCGCCAAGCTGTCTTTTGATGAAGTCCAGCGACGATTGGCAGCTCACGAGCCGACGGTCATCAGGATGAACCTGCCGGCCGCGGGAGCGGTTGAACACGATGACGTAATTCGCGGTCGCGTCACGTTTCAGTACGATCAGCTCGATGACAGCGTGCTGTTGAAAAGCGACGGTTTCCCAACCTACCACCTGGCCGCTGTCGTCGACGACCACTGGATGGAGATTTCGCACGTCATCCGGGCGGAAGAGTGGTTGCCGTCAGTGCCGAAGCACCTGTTTTTACACCGCGCTTTTGGCTGGCAACCCCCGCAGTACGCGCACCTGCCGCAGCTCTTAGGGGCGGACCGAAAAAAGCTTTCCAAGCGGCACGGCGCCACCTCCGCCCTGTGGTTCCGCGATCAGGGGTACCTGCCCGAAGCCATGCGTAACTTTTTAGTCTTGATGGGCTGGCACCCGAAAGGGGATGACGAGGTTTTGTCTGAGGCTGAAATCCTCAAGCAGTTTCGCTTGGGAGGCGTCAATCCGTCCGGCGCGATTTTCGATCAGACCAAGCTCGACTGGTTGAATGGGGTTTACATTCGGCAGCTGCCATTGGAGAAATTACTCGAACGTGTCGGCCCGTTTTGGCACATACCTGAGGGAGCTGACGAAGCGCAGGATCAGACTTGGCTGCGGCAGGCCTTGAGCTTGGTGCACGATCGTATCAAGCGTTTGAGCGAGATTGACGACTTGATCAATTTTGTTTTTACCGCTGTCTGGGACCGAGAAGCTGCAACCTTCGACCGCAGCTTGCTCGTCCCCAAGCAGGGGACGGTCGAGGGTGCTCGGGCGGCGCTTAACTGGAGCGTTGATTGGCTGGCCGTATTTTCTCAACCCTGGGAATTAAAGGCCCTGAAAACGGCGATGCTGGAAGCGATTGCGGCTGCGGGTAAAAAAAACGTCGAGGTCTTGTGGCCGCTGCGGGTGGCGCTGACATTGCGCCGAGCCAGCCCGGACGTGTTTGATCTACTGGCCTTGCTCGGCAAGTCCGAAAGTCTGCGTCGAGTAACATCGCTGGCAGTACCCGGACCTTGATTTTAGCGGTCAGAGTATGCTATACTCATGCCGCCATCATGAAGATAAACATCAAGCCTAATACCCCTAACATAAACGCGAAACTTCAAGCCTTCCTCGTGGCGGGGGTAGGTACGTTTGTGGCGTTACTAGCGGTCGCGGCTGCAGCCCAGACAAACACCAATGCCAACGTCAATCAGAACGCGAATTCCAATCCGGTGTCCGAAGATCCGGCTGCCGACGCCGCCGAACAGGTGGCGATTGATCAGCTCGAGCAGCAGATCGAAGAAAAGCGGGCTAAGGTAGACACCCTGAAGCAGCAGACCGCCATTTACGAACGCCGACTCGAGCAGCAGCAAGACCAGCGCGCCACGCTCCAGGACGAGGTTAGCCAGCTGTCGGAGTCGATTGACAACACCGCGACCGAAATCGAGCTCAACCAGACGCAGCTGGAAAAGCTGCAGCTGGAAATTCAGAAGGTCGAGCGCGAAATCGTCAGCCGCGAGCGCGAAATCGCCGAGCGTCGCACCGAGCTCAGCCAGCTGCTGCGGGAGCTCTACCAATCTGATCAGGTTAGCCACCTGGAAATGGTGGTGCAGGAGCAATCGTTCTCCGGGTTTTTCGCCCGGGTAAACCAGCTGTTCGCCCTGTCCAGCTCGATTGAGGGTCGGTTAGCCGAGGTGCTCGAGGTCAAGCGGCAACTTGACAGCGCTCAGGCCGTGCTGGCCGGACGACGGGCTGACCTCGACGCCACCCGTCAGTCGCTCGAAGAAACCCAAACCAGGTTGGTCGACCAAGAGCGCTACAAGACCAACTTGCTTGACGCTACCAAGGATTCAGAACAGAAGTACCAATCGCTGCTCGGCGAGCTGCGCGGTCAGGCTTCGGCCGTCGACAGCGAAATCACGTTGCTGATCGACCAGGTCAACCAGCGGCTGACCGATCGGGGAGAAACCATCACGCTGCTCAAACCAGGGCAGCTGGCCTGGCCAGTCGACCCGAGCCGCGGCATCACCGCGTACTTTCATGATCCAACCTACCCGTTCCGAAAGATTTTCGAGCACCCGGCCATCGACATCCGGGCTAGCCACGGCACCAACGTCACCGCTGCCGGAGACG
>JACQKI010000060.1 GCA_016204645.1 Candidatus Kerfeldbacteria bacterium | reverse complement strand
GTCGTAGTACGAGACGAAGTAGTGGACGGCGTTGTGCGGAAAAAATTCCTTGAACTCGCTGGCCAGCTGCGCGGCCAGGGTTTTATTGTGGCTGACGACCAGCGTCGGCCGGTTGAGCCGAGCGACCAGGTTGGCCATGGTGAAGGTTTTACCCGATCCGGTTACGCCCAGCAGCGTCTGTGCCGGATCTCCGCGCTTGAGACCGGTGATGAGTTTGACAATCGCCTGCGGTTGGTCGCCGGTCGGCTTGAACGGGGAGTGGAGCTTGAATGACGGCATGTTTTGTTAATGTAGCATGAATGCCGGTTCCACACAGTCCGGATTGAACTGCCCCGGGTTGATTGCACGGCGCCTCGCAAGCGGTTGACGGTCGGTCAAGCCACGGCGTAGAGTAGAGTTGTAGCCATGGAATCTCGGAAGAAGCTCACCGCCGTCGAGGTTAAGGTTCAGGACAGCGTAAAGATCGCCCACGCGATTTCGGTTGGCGTTTACCTTGTCGCCGCAATCGGCTTGGTCAGCATCATCGGCGGCATCGTTCTGCAGCTGGCTTTCCCGGACGAGGTTGAGCCTGCCGCTGCACCCAACTCGTCAAACAGCGTCAGCCTGGTTTGGACGGCGCCGGGAGACGATGGGACGACCGGCACGGCCGCGATCTACACCATGCGGTACGCCCTTCAGCCGATTACCGAAGCCACCTGGAGTTCGGCCACGTCCGCGCCGAATCCGCCGACGCCGCTGCCGGCCGGTACGACCCAGTCAATGACCGTTACCGACCTCAGCCCGGGCGTCACCTACTACTTTGCGCTCAAGTCAAAGGATGAGGCTGGGAACGAGTCGGCTCTGTCGAACGTGGCTTCAAAGAAAACTGAGCTGGCTGCCTGCGTACCGGTTTGGTCCTGCACCGACTGGACGGTCTGCCGAGACGGACTTCAAGAGCGTTCTTGCATTGATACCGCTAATCCGTCCTGCAACTCGAACCTCGACCGGCCGATCGAACAGCAGCCGTGCACCACCCCGGCGCCGGCACCCGAGCCGGCCGCCTGCGCCGAGCGGTGGTCGTGCTCGGAGTGGACGGCCTGCGTCGGCGGCACCCGGACGCGGACCTGCGCCGACTTGCACCGCTGCGAGACCGAGGCGGAGAAGCCAGCGACGACGTTTGATTGCGCCTCTGGCGGCGACTTGCCGAGCAATCCGACGCCGACGTACCTTGCCACAGTGCCGGCCCGCGGCGGCAAACCCCAGGTCAAGATATACAACGCGGTTACCGGCAAAAAAGTTAGCGACTTTTTAGCTTACCGATCGAGCTACCGCAGCGGGCTGTCGATTGCCGGCGGCGACCTGGATAACGACGGCTCACCGGAGTTGGTGACCGGAACCGGTCTTAGCACTGCCCCGCAGGTGTCGCTCTTTAATCTTAACGGCAAGCCGGAGCTTCGTTTCTTTGCTTACCTCAGCCGGCTCCGGATCGGCGTCAACGTGGCGGTGGCTGATGTCGACGGTAACGGGACTGAAGATTTGATTACGGCTCCGGCCAGTAAACTCTCGTCGATCGTTCGCGTTTTCACCTACGACCAAGTCAATCGTCGATTCAGACGGATGGCCGAATTCACCGCCCACGGCTCGCGCTTCCGCGGCGGCGTTAACCTGGCGGCCGGCGATCTTGATCGCAACGGCCTGGCTGAAGTAATCGTGGCGCCGGCCGCCAAGGGCCGCGGCTCGATGATCGAGGTGTACGAGTACGATCTGATCAAAAACTCGATGGTGAAACGGCTCGGTTTTTCGGCCTACGATCGTAGATTTAACGGCGGGATTGAAGTCGCGGTCAGCGACGTCAACGGGGACGGTCAGCGTGAGATCGTGACGGCGCCGGCTCCGGGCGTTACCGACGTTCGCGTTTTTTCCTACGTCAACCGTTCGGCCAGGCGGCTCGGAAAGTTCCTGGCCGGCAGCAGCCGATTCCGAGGCGGAGCCGACCTGGCCGGAGTCGACGTCAACCTCGACGGTCGCGACGAAATCGTAACCGCCACCTTCAGCGAGGGTTTACCGGGGTTACGCGTCTTTTCCCGAAATACCGTCAACGGCAAGTTTGTGCGGATTAAGGCGCCCTACCCGGCCTACATCTACAGCACCACCTTCCTCAAAGGCATCCGTATCGCCGCATTTGAGTAGGCGTCGTCGCTGGCCGTAACTTTATGATCGCTTCACTCCACGGAAAGATTCAGGCCCGCGACAGCCGGGCGCTGGTCATCGACGTCAACGGCGTCGGCTACCGGGTGTACGTCGGCGCCGCGCTCCTCGGTCGAGCGGACGGCGAAACCGTCGACCTGTTTACGCACCTGCACCTGTCCGGAGACACGATCGAGCTGTACGGGTTTGCCACAATCGATGAGCTGGGATTGTTCTTGTCGCTGATTAAAGTCGCCGGCGTTGGTCCAAAGTCGGCGCTGGCGATCTTGAGCGGCACGCCGGCCGCCCAGCTGCGGCAGGCAATCATCGACGGCGATCCGGCGCCGCTGACCCGCGCCTCGGGCATCGGCAAGAAAACGGCTGAACGAATCATTCTTGAGTTGTCCGGCACGCTAGTCCAGCGGTTGGCGCCGGCTGAGGACGAGGTGCTGGATGCGCTCGAGCGGCTCGGGTACACGCGGCGCGAGGCGGCCGACGCCCTGCAGCACGTTGACCGCGGGGTAGAGGACGTCCGCGATCGGCTGCGGGCGGCGCTCAAGGCCTTGAACAAGAAACCGTAATGAAGCTGGCGGTTACTCAGCCGAATGACGCCGCGGCTTGGGATGCGTTCACTTGTTCGGCTACCAGCCCGCAAGAGTTCTTGCAGAGTTGGGCCTGGGGCGAATTTCAGGCGGCGGCCGGAAAGGGCATTGAACGCTTAGCGTTGAGTCGCGACGGTACCATCCACGCGGTCGCCCTGGTCGTGCCGCACACGACCCGGTTGGGCAAATCGTTTTGGCTGGTGCCGCGCGGCCCGATTATTAGTCCGTCGCTGGCAGCCGACGAGCAGCACCAGGTTTGGACGGCGTTGCTCCAGGAACTTGATCGCCGCCGTCCGGCCACAACCATGTTTTTAAAGGTCGAACCGAATCTAGCCCCGCCGTCCGATGTGGGCTTGGTCAAGGGAACCGGCATGCATCCAGCACAGACGCTGCTGCTCGACCTGACACTATCTGAAGAACAACTGCTGGGCGGCATGCATCAGAAAACCCGGTACAATATCCACCTGTCTGAACGCCACGGCGTCACCGTCCGTTTCGGTCGGGCCGAGACAGACGTTGACGACTTCCTGCGGCTGCTGCGTGCGACCGCGCGGCGACAAAGCATCGGCGTATTTCCAGACGATTACTACCGAACCATGGTGGCGTCGCTGGGGGCGATGATCGAGGTCGCCGTGGCCAGTCATCGCGATCAACCGCTGGCCGCAGCCCTGGTAGTCCGCTTCGGAGAAACGTCAACCTACCTCCACGGCGCTTCGGCCGACGAACGCCAAGAGCTGATGGCCTCGCACCTGATGCAGTGGCGGATCATCCAGCGCGTCAAGCGGAACGGATCTCGGATCTACGATTTCTTCGGAATCGCGCCCGAAGGCGAAGCCGACCACCGCTGGGCCGGCATCACACGCTTCAAAAAAGGGTTCGGCGGCTCGGTTCATGTTTACCCCGGCGCTTTCAATCGTATTTACCAACGCAGTTGGTTCTTGGCGTACCGACTCGCGAAAAAAATAGTCGGCCGATGACTAACGTAGTGGTGATCATGGCCGCCGGGCGGGGGACACGGATGGGCGAATTAACAGCCGATCGTCCGAAACATTTGCTGCAGGTGCTCGGCCGGCCGTTCCTTGACCACACGCTCGACCGGCTGCGGGCCGCCGGTTTTCGAGAGATTATCATCATTACCGGGCACAAGAACCACGTTTTTGCGCCGTACGAGAGAATGACCGACATACGTTTGGTTGAACAGCGGCAGCTGCACGATCGATACGGCACGGCGGCCGCCGTGGAAACGGTCAAGAGCTTGATCGGCAATCGGACGTTTGCGGTGGTGGCCGGCGACAACATGTACAGCGTCGACGATCTGCGTAAAATCACGGTTGATTCGCCGCACCTGTGGGTGGGCGGGTTTCGCACGGCCGCCTGGAAGGGAATGGGTATTTTGAAGTTGAAGCCTGACGGTTACCTTGATCGGATTGTTGAGAAGCCGGAAACTTTCATCGGCGACTTGGCGAACGCCAGCATCTACCTGTTTACGCCGAAAATTTTTACAGCGATTGAGTCTATCAGCCCGTCGCCGCGGGGCGAGTACGAGATAACCGATGCAATCAACCAGGTGGCGGCGCGCGAACCGGTCAACGTCTTTGAGCTGGAAGACCGATGGCTCGATTTGACCAAGCCCGAAGATATTGAAAAGATAGAACGGGCGCTGCGAACCGAGTGAGCGTCCAGCACCAGTTGCACAATATTTT
>JACQKI010000007.1 GCA_016204645.1 Candidatus Kerfeldbacteria bacterium | reverse complement strand
GTTCTTCCGCGAGGGATTGCGCGAGCTGTTCGAAGAGATCTCGCCGGTGAAAGATTTCATCGGGCGCGATTTGGAGTTGTACTTCCTCGGCTACTACCTGGACGAGCCCAAATTCGACGAGGTCACGGCCAAGGCCAAGAACGTTACCTACGAGGCGGCCTTGCGCGTCTCCACCCGCCTGGTCAACAAGAAGACCAGCGAAATTAAGGAGCAGGAAATCTACCTCGGCGAGTTCCCGCTGATGACCGAGCGGGGGACGTTCATCATCAACGGCATTGAGCGGGTGGTTGTCAGCCAGCTGATCCGATCAGCCGGCGTTTTCTTTACGGCCGAGTCGGCCCGCGGCCGCCGCTGGTACGGCGCCAAGATCATTCCTAACCGCGGCGCCTGGCTCGAACTCGAAACCGACTCCAACAGCATCATCTGGGTCAAAATCGACCGCAAGCGCAAAGTGCCGATTACCGCTTTGCTGCGATCGTTCGGTTTTGCCACGGACGACGAGATTAAAGAACTCTTCCGTGAAATTGATAGCCATCCGACCGTCCGTCACATCGACGCCACGCTTGAAAAAGATCCGTCCAAGAACGAAGCCGACGGCTTACTCGAGGTCTACAAGCGCATCCGGCCGGGTGACCTAGCCACGGTCGACAATGCCCGCGAGCTGATCCACAAAATGTTTTTCTCGTTCGATCGGTACGACTTTTCGCGGGTCGGCCGTTACAAGCTGAACGTCCGCTTCGGACTGTCGACGCCGAACGATAAAGAGCACCGCGTTCTGCAGAAAGAGGACTTGGTGGCGATTGTCCGCGAGATCATCAGCTTAAACAACTCGCAAAAAGATCCGGACGACATCGATCACCTCGGCAACCGCCGCGTGCGCGCCATTGGCGAGCTGGTTCAGAACAAGTTCCGGGTCGGTTTAGCCCGGATGGAACGGATCATCAAAGACCGGATGTCGACGCTGGACATTAACACCTTGACGCCGAACCAGCTGATCAACGCCCGGCCGGTGATCGGCTCGTTGAAAGAGTTCTTCATGAGCTCGCAGCTGTCCCAGTTCATGGACCAGACCAACCCGCTCTCCGAACTGGAGCACAAGCGTCGCTTGTCGGCTATGGGTCCGGGCGGATTGTCCCGCGAACGGGCAGGTTTCGACGTCCGCGACGTCCACCGCACGCACTACGGCCGGATTTGCCCGATCGCCACGCCGGAAGGCCCGAACATCGGTTTGGTCGGCCACCTGGCCTGCTACGCCCGGGTCAATGACTATGGCTTCATTGAGACGCCGTTCCGGGTAGTAGTTCATGATCCGCTCAACTCGCCGGCCAATACCGAGGGAGAGCAACTGCGTGAAGACATTGTCGATGCCCAGGGCGTGACGGTGGCCAAGACCGGCGACGCCATCACCAAGGAGCTGGCCAAGAAGCTGAAGCAGACGGGCCGGCCGACCATCCCGGTCAAGCCGCGGGTCACCAAGGAAGTGGTCTACCTCGACGCGTTCACTGAAGAGCGCGGCACGACCACGACCGCCACCACACCGATTGATGCAAACGGGTTTATCGCCGATGAGCACGTTGAAGCCCGTAAGCACGGTGAACCGGTCCTGGTACCGGCCTGGGAAGTCGACTACCTCGACGTTTCACCCAAGCAGATCGTCTCAATTTCGACCTCGCTGATTCCGTTTCTTGAGCACGACGACGCCGTCCGGGCCCTGATGGGCACCAACATGCAGCGTCAGGCGGTGTCGGTAGTTAAGCCGGAAGCGCCGGTAGTCGGAACCGGGGTCGAAGGTCGGGCCGCTCAAGACTCGGGCCAGGTCATCTTGGCCCACAAAGACGGCCAGGTAATCAAGTCGCAGGCCAGCGAAATCCAGGTGCTCGAAAGCGACGGCAACATCCGAACCTACCAGCTTCGGAACTTTTTCCGTTCCAACGCTTCGACTTGCATTAACCAGAAGCCGGTGGTCGACGTCAGCCAGACGGTTAAGAAAGGCGACGTGATTGCCGACGGGGCAGCCACCGACAGCGGCGAACTGGCGCTCGGGCAAAACGTGCTGGTGGCGTTCATGCCCTGGGAAGGCGGCAACTACGAAGACGCGATTCTGATCAGCGAGCGGCTGGTCCAGCAGGATCGCTACACCTCGATCCATATCGAAGACTACCCGATTGACGTCCGCGATACGAAGCTCGGACCGGAAGTGGTCACCCGCGACATTCCCAACGTATCCGAAGAGAAGCTGAAGGACCTCGACGAGGAAGGGATCGTCCGAATCGGCGCCTCGGTCACGTCCGGCGACATCCTGGTCGGCAAGATCACGCCCAAGGGCGAAACCGAACTGTCGGCCGAAGAAAAGCTGCTGCGCGCGATTTTCGGCGAGCAAGCCAAGGACGTCAAGGATTCTTCTCTCTACCTTGAGCACGGGGAGCACGGGAAAGTCGTCGGCGTAAAGATTTTTTCCCGCGACAAGGGCGACAAGTTGCCAAGCGGCGTGATCAAGCAGATTCAGGTGTCGGTGGCCCAGCTGCGCAAAGTCCAAGTCGGCGACAAGATGGCCGGACGGCACGGCAACAAAGGCGTGATTTCCCGGATCGTTGCGGTGGAAGACCTACCATACCTGGAAGACGGCACGCCGGTCGACATCATTCTGAATCCGCTGGGCGTGGCGTCGCGCATGAACATCGGGCAGATCCTGGAAACGCACCTGGGCATGGCCGCCCGCGCCCTCGATTTCCGGGTGGCGACGCCGGCGCTGAACGGCGTAGCCGAGGATAAGATTCGGGATCTGCTGACCGAGGCTAAGTTCCCCCGCGACGGCAAGCTGACGGTCTTCGACGGTCGGACCGGCCAGCCGTTCGAGCAGAAGGTGACGGTCGGCATCATTTACATGATGAAGCTCAACCACTTGGTTGAGGATAAAATCCACCAGCGATCGATTGGGCCGTACTCGCTCGTCACCCAGCAGCCGCTCGGCGGAAAAGCCCAGTTCGGCGGCCAGCGGTTCGGCGAAATGGAAGTCTGGGCGCTGGAAGCGTACGGCGCTTCACACAGCCTGCAGGAAATGCTGACCATAAAATCGGACGACGTGGCTGGCCGGTCGAAAGCGTACGAAGCCGTGATCAAGGGCGAACCGATTCGCAAGCTGAACGTTCCCGAGTCGTTCAACGTGTTGGTCCGCGAACTGAAGGGCCTGTGCCTGTCGGTTGAACTGATCGGCGCCAAAGCGGCCGAGGCCGACCGCGATTCGGCTGCGGCTGCGGCAACGGCAGAAGAACCGAAGAAGCGAACCAAAGCGGTTAAAGAGAAAGCCGAAACCTAATGTACCAGGACGAAACACCCGCTCTCGACTTCAAGGCCATCCGGCTGAAGCTGGCTTCGCCGCCGGACATGCTGTCGTGGTCGCACGGCGAGGTGACCAAGCCCGAAACGATCAACTACCGGACGCAGAAGCCGGAAAAAGCCGGCTTGTTCGCCGAAGAAATTTTCGGCCCGTCGAAAGACTGGGAGTGCTACTGCGGCAAGTACAAGCGGATTCGCTACAAGGGCATTGTCTGCGACAAGTGCGGCGTTGAAGTCACGCGGTCAATCGTCCGGCGCGAGCGGATGGGTCATATCGGCTTGGCCGCACCGGTCTCGCACATCTGGTTCCTGCGCGGGGTGCCGTCGAAAATCGGCTTGTGCCTGGACATGAGCGTCCAGGACTTGGAAAAGGTCATCTACTTCGCCAACTTCATCGTCACTAAGGTCGACGAAAACCTGCGCCAGGAAATGCTCAAGCAGATCGAAGCCGAATCGGAAGCGAAGAAGAAGCAGATCGAAGCTGAGTTCGCCCGGCAGCAGCAGGAAATCAAGCAGTCGCACGTCAAGTCCGACGCCAAGGCCAGCAAGGAGAAACTGAACGAGAAAAAGATCGAGGAGGATTTGGCGGCCGCCTCGGAGTTGAAGCTGCAGCAGCTCAAGACCCTGCAAGACGCCGTCGAGCTGGCCAAGAAGGAACTGAAGGGCATCGCCAAGTACCAAATCGTAACCGAGCAACAGTACCAGGACCTGAGCCTCAAGTACGGCCACGTTTTTACCGCCTCGATCGGGGCGGACGCCGTTTATAAGCTGCTGGCTGAACTTGATCTCGACGAGGTGACCGCCAAGCTCGAGCAGGAAGCAGCCGAAGCGCCGGAGAACAAGAAACGCCGGATCGTCCGCCGCCTGAAGCTGTTCAAGAACTTTAAGAAAAACGGCTTGCGGCCGGAATGGATGATTTTGACCATCATTCCGGTCATCCCGCCCGACCTGCGGCCGATGGTGCAGCTGGACGGCGGCCGGTTTGC
>JACQKI010000056.1 GCA_016204645.1 Candidatus Kerfeldbacteria bacterium | reverse complement strand
GTTCGCGCCTGCTCAAGAAACGCCGTCGTCGGCACTCGAGCCCGAACCACCGGCTAGTGCCGTACCGCCGCCCGTGGTCATCGCGCCCCCGTCGATCCAGCCGACGATTCCGGGCAAACACGGAGCGGCGCCCGATAATCTTCCCGTCTAAACTATGCCATCACTACAGCCCCAGCTTCAACCACCGCCGACGATTGTCCCGCCTCAGCCAGAATCGGATCATCGCGAGGACGAGATTACGTACTTTGCGGAGACTAATTACCACAACGTTCGCCGAAAGTTCGGTATCAAAACTGACGACCGTCGTCGGCATGCCTACTTGATCGGAAAAACCGGCATGGGTAAATCAACCATGCTCGAGAACATGATCATGTCCGACGTCGACAAGGGACATGGCCTGGTGGTGATCGATCCGTTGGGCGATCTGGTTGAAAAAGTCATTGATTTCATTCCGGCCCATCGGATCAACGACGTCATCTACTTCAATCCAGCTGACTTCGACTACCCCATCTCATTTAACGTACTCGAGGCGGTTGACCCGAACCACCGACACCTGGTCTCATCCGGACTAATCGCCGTCTTTAAAAAGATCTGGGTCGACTCTTGGGGACCCCGACTCGAATACGTGCTCCGCAATTGCATTCTGTCGCTGCTTGAGTATCCGGGCTCGACCCTGCTCGGCGTGACGCGACTGCTGGTCGATAAGCGCTATCGCGCCAAGATCGTTGGCAAGGTTAGCGATCCGATTGTCAAAGCCTTCTGGGTCGACGAATTTTCCGCCTATTCCAACCAGTTTCGCACCGAGGCGATCAGCCCGATTCAAAATAAAGTCGGACAGTTTTTGTCGTCATCCGTCATCCGAAACATTGTCGGCCAGCCGAAATCGTCGTTCGATCTACGCTGGCTCATGGATGAAGGCAAGATTTTGCTGATGAATTTATCAAAGGGTCGGATCGGCGAAGACAATAGTTCGCTGCTGGGGGCAATGATGATCACTAAACTTCAACTGGCAGCCATGAGCCGGATTGACGTACCTGAGACGCAGCGGCGGGATTTTTACATGTACGTTGACGAATTTCAAAACTTCGCGACTGAATCTTTTGCCACCATCCTGTCCGAGGCCCGTAAGTACCACCTTAACTTGATCATTGCGCACCAGTACATTGAGCAGCTGTCCGAAACGGTTCAGGCCGCCGTTTTCGGCAACGTCGGGACCATCGCCTGCTTTCGGATTGGCGCAGCTGACGCCGAATTTTTAGAAAAAGAATTTGCGCCGGTTTTCACTGAAACCGACCTGGTCAACCTGACGAAATACGACATTTACCTAAAATTGATGATTGATGGCGTGTCCTCCGACCCCTTCTCGGCCACTGGTTTGCCGCCGATCGATCAAGCCTACCCGAAAGCCGATAACCGTGAAAAGATAATTCGCGTATCGCGCGAACGTTACGCCAATGCGCGTGAGCAGGTCGAAGAAAAAATCATGCGCTGGAGCGGTGTGGGTGAAATATTTAAGGGCGCGGCTGAAGGGGAGAATGAAGCGGCTGAAATCGAACCGCCGGTCGCTCGACCGAGTCGACCGACGATTGACCTCGGCAGCCAGGACGTGGTCGAAGAGCCGAACGTCATCTCCACCCCGGCTCCGATTTCCTTATCCGAAGCACTCAAGCAGCCGCCCGTGACTTTTGCCGGGGGTAAGCCGCCCCGGCCGAGCCGGCCACCGGCACCGCGTCAAGCTTCGGATCGCCCGAGACCGCCGCGGACAGAATGGTCTAAGCCCCAAAACCAGGCTGACAACCAAGTCCGCTCACTGCCGTCGCCCTGGCCGCAACCAGCGTCTCCGAGCTCGCAGCGACTTGAGCCTGGCCAAGTCGTTCACCCCTAGTCTGGTTTAGACGCAAAAGAGTTGCTATGGTTGAGGGGTGTCGAAGTTTCCCCGCATCGTTAGCCTCGCCCCCGCGGCGACTGAAATCGTCTGCGCCCTAGGCGCGGCCGACGGCCTGGTTGGCGTGACTGAGCTGTGCGATTGGCCTTCAGGCATCGGTCGGGGACGTACGACTGTTGGTGGCTGGACAGATCCCGAACTCGAATCGGTGGCTGCACTCCGACCGGACCTGGTTGTAACCTCGACTTTTGTGCAGCGTTCCATAACCGTCAGTCTTCGAAAACTTGGATTGAACGTCTTGCACCTTGACGTTCAATCCTTAGCAGACGTACGCGCTTCATTCGTACAGCTTGCCAACGCTATCGGGCGGCCCGCAGCCGGGAAAAAGCTATCAGACTCCTTTACCCAAGCCCTCGGCCACGTCACAGCATCGACTGGCAGACCAATCCACGTATACGTCGAAGAGTGGATGCACCCGCCCTCGGTGTCTGGAAATTGGGTACCCGAGATGCTACGACTGGCAGGCGGCCGCGGGCTGGCTACCAACAGCGCTCCTAGCTACCCGGTGACGTTGGGTGACGTCCGCGCTTTTAATCCGGACCTGATGGTGGTTTCCTGGTGCAATACAAAAGGAAAGCCAAACCTCAACGCAGTTTACGCACGTCCAGGTTGGGCAGCGCTACCCGTCATTCAGGCGCGACGGGTGCACGCCATCGACGATTCGCTACTCAACCGCCCAGGCCCGCGCTTGAGCCTCGGGCTGGCCGTACTGCAGCAGGTGATTGAACAGTACCGGCGACTTGAAGGTTCAGCCGTGGCTGTGCTAGAGTCTTCGGCATGAGGCGAGCTCGAGTCATCGTCGCGCTTTCGGGCGGAGTCGATTCGGCGGTCGCGGCTGCTCTGCTGCAGCGCCAAGGATACCGCGTCTCCGGAGTCTACCTGAAGTACGCCTCCGAGTTGGTTAGGGGATTCGTCGACGTGGTGAACTGCACATGGCAAGAAGACCTGGCCGCGGTTCAGGCAGTCGGTCGACGTCTCAGCATCCCCGTCCAGACCGTCAATGTCGAGCAGCTGTACCATCGGCAGGTCATCTCACGATTCCTCGACGGGTACGCGCGCGGTCGCACGCCCAACCCGGACGTACTCTGCAATCAGCACGTCAAGTTCGGGTGGCTAGCCGATTGGGCGCGGTCGCGCGGTGCCCGGCTGGCGACCGGCCACTATGCCCGCATCAGCCGGACGCGGTCTGGTTTGCGCCTGCTCGCCGGAGTCGACGTCGCCAAAGACCAGTCGTACTTTCTGTGCGCTTTACCGCAGCCATCGCTGGCGCAGGTACTGTTTCCGATCGGCCGGTACCGTAAGCCCGAGGTCAGGACGCTGGCTCGAGCGTTTGGTTTGCCGAACGCTGATCGGCCCGATAGCCAGGGGGTGTGCTTTGTCGGCCCACTGAAAGTCAGGCGGTTCTTGCAGTCTGTCTTACCTCCCAGCCCCGGTCCGATCATCGCCAGCAACGGACAAAGAGTTGGTACGCATGCGGGACTGGGGTTGTTCACGGTCGGGCAGCGCCACGGTTTAGGAGTCGGCGGCGGCCAGCCGTACTACGTAGCGGCCAAACTGCCAGCCACCGGTACGCTGATCGTCGGACGGGGCCACGACGACCCGTTACTGTACAGTCAGCAGCTGCTGACTGCCCCGGTGCACTGGTTAGTCCCGCCGCCGACGACTGAGCTCAACTGCAGGGTGCGGCTGCGCTACCGACAGCCACTGGTGGGTGCCCGAGTGGCAATCCAACCTACTGGCAGCGCCGTGATTCGATTTGACCAGCCGCAGCGGGCCGTGGCTCCTGGTCAGTACGCCGTCCTCTACCGCGGAGCCGTAGTCTTGGGCGGTGCTGAAATTGAGCGCGTTTGGTTGCCAGCCTTGAACGTCATCGATGACCGCGGCTAATATCCGGAAAAAATTCGTAGCTTTCTTTTCCGACCGGCAACACCAGGTGGTACCGTCAGCGTCGCTGATCCCAGGCAATGACCCGTCGGTACTCCTGACCACCGCCGGCATGCAGCAGTTCAAGCCGTACCTGCTCGGACAGGCCGACCCGCTCTCGGCCTTCGGCAACCGCCGCCTGACCAGCGTCCAGCGGTGTTTCCGCACCTCCGATATTGACTCGGTCGGCGACGCCACCCACCTGACATTTTTTGAAATGCTCGGAAATTTTTCAATCGGTGATTACTCCAAGCAGGGGGCCATCGACCTGGCGTGGGAATGCCTGACAAAAACCTTCAAGCTGCCGAAACATAAACTCTGGGCCACCGTGTTCAGTGGCGATCAGGCAGCTGGCAAGGACATCCAAGCCATTAAGCTCTGGCAACGACACCTGCCGGATCAACGCATCAGCGACTTCGGTCGGAGCGACAACTGGTGGGGTCCGCCCGGAACGACCGGACCGTGCGGACCATCATCCGAAATTCACTACCAGCGCCGCGACGAAGCCTGCGAGCGCGGCCAGCACTGTCGACCGAACTGCGCCTGCGGTCGGTTCGTCGAAATATGGAACTTAGTCTTCATGGAATACTTTCAGGACGAGGCCGGCCGGTGTACTGAGCTGCCAACTAAGAATGTCGACACTGGCATGGGCCTCGAGAGGTTAGCCATGGTACTCCAAAAAGTGCCGACGGTATTCGAGACCGACCTGTTTGCGCCAATCCTAGACGCGGCGGCCGCAGCCGGTGCAAGCCCGGCCGAGGAGAGTGACATCGAACGCGCTCGGCGGCTGCGGATAGTCGCCGATCACCTCAAAGGGGCCGTCTTCTTGCTCGTCGACGGCGTCCGTTTTTCGAACAAAGACCAGGGGTACGTGCTGCGCCGCGTGTTTCGGCGAGCGTTGGACCAGCTGCCGTACCCCCTGGCGGCTTACCCGCCGATCGTGGCTGCGGTTGTCGCGGTCTACGCCGAAACCTACCCTTTCGTTCAGCAGCAACGCCAGGCCATTAACCAGGAGATGCAGCGTGAAGCTGAGGGTTTCGTGCACCTCATCGAGACGACCATGCAGCGCGTTACCAGCGGCCGTCACCGCGACGCCGTCGACCAACCGATGAAACGCAGGCTGACCGCTGATCAAGTATTCCAGCTGCGCGCCACCCACGGCATCTCGCTCGAGCGGCTGCGCCGCGAAGGCTTCGAGTTTGACCTGGCCGCTGTCCAGAAAAAAATTCAGGAGCATCGAGCGATCTCGCGCGCCGGCGCGGTTGCGAAATTCGGCGGCCACGGCCTCGGCGGGTACGCCCTCGACGCATCGAAGCTGAGTCCCGAGCAGGCGGCGCAGGTAACCCGTTTGCACACCGCCACGCACCTGCTCCACCAAGCGCTGCGAACCGTACTCGGCGCTCATGTCCGCCAGCAAGGATCAGACATCAACTCCGAGCGACTGCGCTTTGATTTTTCGCACCCGACAATGCTTTCAAGCGAGCAGATCCGGCAGGTAGAAGACCTGGTCAACCAGCAAATTCAGCGCGATTTGCGGGTTTCGTGGAAAGAAGTTCCGTTGTCCGAGGCGTTGGAATCCGGCGCTCTGTCGTTTTTCCGCGAACGCTACCCTGACCGCGTTCGGGTCTATTCGGTCGGCGATTTTTCAAAAGAAATATGCGGCGGACCGCACGTCGAACACACGCTCGAAATCGGCCAATTTTCGATTACGTCTGAAAAGTCCAGTGCCGCTGGCACTCGGCGTATCAAGGCAGTCGTGGTTGCCTGAACCTGCACCGGAATTGACAGATTTTTCAGGGTTTGGTAGGCTAGATGCCTGTTCTGCACGACTTCGTCCAAGCACCGCGTAAGACGACAAGCTCAAGCCATACTCCCGTTCGGGAAACTTTTACGGCTGGCGTCTGTACAGCCGTAAATTCGTATGCGCAAACGACCTTTCTTCCGATCGAAAAAGCTCCGTAACCAGCGCCGCGAGTTACCGCCTCCGCCGGCCCCGAAAAATAAGGGGTTCCTGGAGCTGGTCGGGACCGTGGAGGAGCTGCTGCCCAACGCCTCGTTCCGGGTAAACCTGGAAAACGGCCATCAGATCCTGGCGCACCTCTCCGGTCGGATGCGGATGCACAAGATCAGTATTCTCCCCGGCGATCGAGTCACCGTCGAGATCACGCCGTACGACTTAACCAAGGGACGGATCATCTACCGTCACAGCACATGAAGGTGCGAGCCAGTGTCAAGCCGATGTGCAAGAACTGCCGGGTCGTTCGACGTCGCGGACGGCTGATGGTCATCTGTCCGACGAATCCTAAGCACAAGCAGCGCCAAGGGTAACTATGCCGCCGATCCGGATTGCCGGAGTACTCCTCCCCGGCCACAAACGCATCGCCTACGCCCTGCCGTACGTCTACGGTATCGGAGTGGGCCTGAGCCAAAAAATTCTCTCGGAAGCCGCGATTGATCCGATGAAGAAAACCGACCAGCTGACCGAAGCTGAGGTTGGACGTATTCGGACGCTCTTGGAAAAGCAGTTCCGGGTCGAGGGCGATCTGCGACGCGAGGTATTCATGAACATCAAGCGGCTGAAGGACATCGGCGCGTACCGGGGTGTTCGTCACGCCAAGCAGCTCCCGGTGCGGGGTCAGCGGACTCGGACAAACTCACGGACCGTGCGCGGCAACGTCCGCCGGACCATGGGTTCTGGCCGACGCGCGGCAGCCGAAAAAACCTAGCCTATGCCTGCACCCGAGTTAATCACCCCAGCCCAGCCAACTGCCGTCGCGGCCGTGCCTGCCGCTGCGGCTGCTAAACCGCGGAAAAAATTGGGTAAAAAATTCGTGGCCGCTGGTCGAGTCTACATCCAAGCCACATACAACAACACCATCGTCACCATCACCGACCAAACCGGGGCAGTCATCGGGTGGTCGTCAGCCGGAAAAATGGGTTTCAAGGGGCCGAAAAAATCCACGCCCTACGCGGCTACCAGCACGGTCCGTGATCTGGTTGAACGCGTCCGCGACGTCGGTCTGAAAAACGTTGAGGTGTTCGTCCGTGGCGTCGGCTCTGGTCGGGAAGCTGCGGTTCGAGCCTTAGGCGCGCTGGGTTTAAACATCACCTCAATCAAGGACATCACGCCCATTCCGCACAACGGCTGCCGCCCCCCGAAGGTTCGGAGAGTCTAAGCATGGGACGCAACCTCAACCCACGAACGAAGCGGGCGCGCCGGCTCGGTGAAAAGCTCATCACCCACGGCGAAAAGGCCTTCTCGCGTCGCCCCTACCCGCCTGGGCAGCACGGCCCGCGTGGAACTGGAAAAACTTCTGAGTACGGGCTCCGGCTTCGCGAAAAGCAGAAAGCCCAATTAGTGTACGGCATCCTGGAGCGGCAATTCCGTCGGTACGTCAGCGCGGCCCGCCGGCGGATTGGCAATACGGGAGAACTGCTGCTGCAGCTGCTCGAGCTGAGGCTCGATAACGTTGTCTTCAGAGCTGGCTTTGCGCCTTCGCGCGAGGCGGCCCGGCAGCTGGTCCGGCATGGCCACATTTCCGTAAACGGCCAGCCCGTCAACATCCCGTCGTTCCAGGTCAAACCCGGCCAAACCGTTGCTATCAAGCAGCGCGCGAAACCACACGGTCAGCTGGTTACGACCCAGAAGCAGCTTGAGCACCACCAGCCGCCGAGCTGGCTGAAGGTGTCGGCGACGGACATGACCGCCACGGTGCAGGCTCTGCCGGCGGCTGACGATCAGGCCATACCGGTCAACACCCAGCTGATTGTAGAATTTTATTCACGCTAGCATTACCTGGAGAAGCATATGGAATCAATCCCGTTGCCGTCCAAAGTCGAAACCGTCGAGTCTCAAAAAGACTGGGCGCGGTTCGTGGTCGAGCCTTGCTACCCCGGCTACGGCACGACCTTAGGCAACGCCCTCCGCCGGGTGCTCTTGTCATCGCTGCCCGGAGCGGCGATTACCGCGGTCAAAGTTGAGGGAGTTGACCATGAATTCTCAACGCTGCCGTACGTCAAGGAAGACATGGTCAGCCTGATCCTCAACCTCAAGCTGGTGCGGTTGAAGCTGCACGGCGACGAGCCGGCAACGCTCAAGCTCAACGTCAAAGGACAGCAGGCCGTGACTGCATCGGACTTTGAAGCCCCCAGCACCGTCGAGGTGGTCAACCCGAAACAGGTGATCGCCAGCCTGACCGACAAGGCCGCGAGTTTAGCCATGGAGGTGATGGTTACGCCTGGACGCGGCTACGTTCCAGTCGAGAACCGCGAAAAAGAGAAGCTCGAACTCGGCTGGATTGCAATTGATGCGGTCTACACGCCGATCAAAATCGTCAACTTCACCATCGAGAACGTCCGGGTCGGGCAAATCACCAACTTCGATCGGCTGGTGCTGGAAATCGAAACGGACGGTACGATTTCGCCGGGGCACGCCTTGGGAGAAGCTGCCAAAATACTGGTCGATCATTTCACGGAGTTTTCAAAAGTCTCGGACGGGAGCGGAAAAAAGAAGCGGGGTCGAGCCAAGAAGGATGCGACCGCTCCTGAAGAAGCGGCTGCGGGTGTCCCGAACGAGGAGGAGAAGGTTGACCATGAGACACCGCCACAAGCGTAAGGTACTCAGTCGAACTCGGGCAGCCAGACGGAGCCTGATTCGCGGCCTGGCCATCAGTTTAATCGTCCACGGACGCATTGCCACGACGCAGGCCAAAGCCAAAACCCTTCGGCCGTTCGTCGAACGGCTGATCACGCGCGGCCGAAACCCGTCGCTTGCGAACCGGCGCCACCTGCTTTCAACGCTCGGCCATGAAGTCGCAGTAAAAAAAGTTCTGACTACGCTCGGGCCGCGCTACGCGCAGCGACCTGGCGGGTACACCAGAATCGTACGGTTGGGCCAGCGCGCCGGTGACGCCAGCCCGCTGGCGCTGATCGAATTTGTTTCCTAGTATGGTGGTTGATCGACAAACCGTAGACGCCGAAGGCCAAGCGCTTGGTCGAGTTGCCAGCCGAGCTGCCCTGCTGCTGCGCGGAAAGCACCGACCCGACTTTGACCCAGCTCGCCCGCCGCACGTGCGGGTGACCGTCGCTCACGCGGCCAGAGTGCGGTTGACGGGTAAAAAGTGGGAGCAGCGGAAGTACGCTCGATTTTCTGGGTACCCGGGAGGACTGAAGCTGGTCAGTGCCAGCACCCTGTTTGCTCGCTCGCCAGAGCAGGTCATCCGACTAGCCGTCGCGCGCATGCTACCGGCCAACAAGCTTCGACCGAAGCTGCTGCGTCGGCTGAAAGTAGAACCCTAACTATGACTCCCGCTTCCACCGCCAGCACGACCAAACGCAAGCGCCCAGCTCGAACCACCAAGCCTAAGCGGGCCACTCCGCGCGCGGCGGCTAAACTCAGCCCGAAACCTGCGCTGCGATCCGCGGTCATCCGGTCGTACCAGATGGCTGTCGGGCGCCGTAAATCCGCAATTGCCCGCGTTCGATTTACACCCAAAGGTAGTGGAAGCTTCCTGGTAAACGGCCAGGCAGTCGACGGGTACTTTCCCACGTTCGAGCTTCAAAAAATCGTCCGCGGTCCGCTGGAACTCACCCAGCCGGCGACGACCGGCGACCTCAGCGTCAAGGTTAATGGCGGCGGAAAGCGCGGACAGGCGGAGGCCATCCGTCTTGGCTTGAGCCGGCTGCTGGTGAAACTGGAACCTGAGCTCCGCCCGACGCTCAAGAAGGCCGGTTTCCTGACCCGCGACCCGCGAGTCAAGGAGCGTAAGAAGTACGGCCTCAAGCGCGCCCGGCGCGCACCGCAGTGGCAGAAGCGCTGACCTCAGACACGGCCAGCCGTCGGGACGTGGTATACTGAACTCCGCATGCCGCGCCCGGCCGAAGAAATCGCCCAGGGACAAGCCAGGATCCTGTCCAACACGTCGTACTTGCTGGCCGCGACGGTCATCCAGAAGCTCGTCTCGCTGGGGTACTTTGTCTACTTCGTTCGGGCCATCGGCCCGAGCGACTTCGGTCACTTCGAGCCGATCCGGACTGCCGTTCCGATTGCCCTGATTCTGATTGACTTTTCGCTGTCCGTGGTACTGACCCGCGAAGTAGCGAAAGCGCCGGATCGGGTTCTGAGCTACGTCAATAGCATCCTGTCGGTTAAAATTCTGCTGGCGATCGTCGCCCTGCTTGCAGGCTTGGCAATCAACGCCTTTTTCCCTTTTTCACAGACGACGCGAACGCTGCTGTTCTTAGCCGGGTGCGTGGTCGCCTTCGACATGTTCACCATGACCTTTACCGCGGCCTTGCGTGGAATCCAGGTGTTCCGGTACGAAGCCTTCGGCATTGTCGCCACTCAGCTGACATCAACCGGGGCCGGCATCATCGGACTCAAGCTCGGCTTCGGACTGTACGCCCTGATGATCGCCATTCTGCTGGGCAGCGTCGTCAACTTCACCTACCTGCTGATTATGTTCCGGCGAAAGCTCGGCGCCTTTCCCCGGCTGGGCTGGGACAGCTCGTTGCTCCGCCGATTTTTCGGCATCGCAGTGCCGATTCTCGGCGCCGCCCTGCTGGCTAAGCTGTTTACCTACGCGGACCTGTACCTGCTGCTGGGCAATGCCGGCCAAACAGCGGTCGGCATTTACCGGGCCGCCCATAAAATCCCGTTCGCGCTCGAGTTCGTGCCGGCCGCCTTCGCCGCCAGCTTACTGCCGGCCATGAGCTACTACTTCGTGCACGCCCGCGAACACCTGACCCACGTGTTCGAGCGGTCGCTGCGGTACTTAATCATTTTCAGCGTTCCGATCGTGGTCGGCGTTTTTATCCTGGCCGAACCGTTCGTGACCAAGCTGTTTAACCGAGTCTACCTAGCGGCTGTTGATCCGCTGCGGATTATGATCTTGGCGCTGCCGTTCATCTTCCTCAACTTTCCGGTTGGCAGCTTTCTGATCGCAACCAACCGGCAAGTCTGGAACACTGTCAACCTGGGGGCGGCCGTAATTGTCAACATCGGGTTGAATTTGATCTTGCAGCCCGCCTACGGCGCTTCGGGCGCGGCGATCGCAGTCCTGATCAGCTACGTACTGCTGCTGACGCTCGGCATTATCCAGGTCTGGCGAGTCGCGCCGTTCAAACTCCGCGTGACCGCCACCATACTGCTGCAAACCACCGTTGCCG
>JACQKI010000055.1 GCA_016204645.1 Candidatus Kerfeldbacteria bacterium | reverse complement strand
TTGGCCGCAGCCAATGCGCGCTTGAGCAGGGTCTTCTTAGCGACCACAAAATCAATCTGGTTCTGACGCAGCTGTGACCGCAGCGCGGTCATGTCTTTAACCTTGAGTCCGGCGCTGGTGGCAAAGACAGCCACCTTCATGCGCTGCAAGCGCTCGGTTAACGCCTGCACCTCGGTTTCCTTCTGTTGTCGGGTCTTGGCCATAGAATCATTAAAAACTTGGGTTGGCTCAAACCCAAGGCTGGACAGCTTCGTTTCCTGCGTCGGTGCCGTTAGGGCACCCATAAAATTCGTATGAATTTTATGGGAACCCGACCTGGCATTATCTCCCTACGGGAGACCGACGGTCTTGGGTTCAAACGGGTACTAGCAGGCTACACGACTTGGTAGAAACAGTCAAGCCGGACCAATTCGAGTCCCCCGAAAAACTCGACCGGCAGTAGCTTTCTGCAAATTGCGGATGTTCTTCGATAGGACCATTACCTCGAGCTTGGCCGCGGCAGCTGCTCGAGCGGCGACTGGGTCGAACGGAAAATGTGCGCCGGGCCGAACGGTTGAACCGAACATCTTTCGGTAGTCAGACCACGACAGTTTGGCCAGTCGCTTAGCCCGCCGATACCGGCCGGGGTCAGCGGTGTACACGCCATCCACATTTGTGATATTGAACACCGCCTTGGCATAAACGCGCCTGGCGATGATCACCGTCCGGAAATCACTGGTACCTCCGGCCTGAGGCGGAGCAGCAACGGTGATTCGAGCCTGGCTGAGAGCGACCGCCTCAGGATCCATCAGTACCGGTCTAGCGATTCCCAGTGCTGCTCGAAGGAGCTCGGCGTTCAGCTGGCATGCCCGAACGCCAATCCAGTGTAGCGCCGTCGGAAGTCGCACACCAATCTGGCGCGCGCTCTCAAGGTACGCCCGTGCGGTCGCTCCGCCGCCAGCGACGACAATAACGCGCCGAGACTTAGCCAGCCAACGGACAAAAGCGGCGAACCGACGCAGGAAGACGGTGTCAATGCGGTTAGGCACCATCACCGATCCGCCGAGGGAAATGACGATTGCCTCTTTCACTGCAAGTACCTTTGTTTGTTAGCCACGTGCTCCTCGAACGTCTTAGCGTAGTAGACGGTGCCGCTGGCGTCGGTGAGAAAGTAAAAATTACCGTTGGCTTCCGGCCTGAGCACGGCCTGAATGCTCGACAATCCGGGATTGCCGATCGGACCGGGCGGCAAGCCGCGGTTACGATACGTATTGTAGGGTGAGTCGACTTCGGTATCGGCGATGGTCGGCTGGAGCGCGCTCTTGCCGGTCACGTAGTTGACGGTTGCGTCCGACTGCAAGGCGATACCCGCCGCTAGCCGGCGCCAGAAAATATCGGCGGCCAGCCGTCGATCGCGATCGGTTCGCACCTCTCGCTCTACAATTGAGGCCAACCGAATAACGTCAAACAGCGTCCGGTTGCTGGCCGCCAAATCGTCGCCAAGTCCGACAACCACTTTAGCCTCAAAGTTCGTCAGCATTTTTTTAACCACTTCGGCCGGCGTGGCGTCGGGAAAAAAGCGGTAGGTATCGGGAAATAGGTACCCTTCGAGCGAGGCGGTGGCTGGCCGTCCAGCCAAAAAATCAAACCGGTCGTCCGGAAGAATGGTCCGGGAATCGGTCGTCTGCGCTGCGGCGACGAAGGCCTCGGCTGAACCGATCGCTTTCGCTTGCAGCAATTCAGCGATTTGTCGGCTGGTCCAGCCTTCAATCATCGTGACCGTCACTTCGCGCGGGCCGGTCGCTCCGGCCAGCTGCCGAGCAATGGCCGTGGCACTCGACGCCGGACTGACCTCGAACATCCCGGCCTGTAAGTCTTTAGACAGGCCGGCCAACCCGACCGCGATTTGGAAGGCCAGCGGATTTCGAATTAAGCCGGCCTGCTTCAGCTGTTTGGCAATGGCTTGCAGACCTGCTCCGGCCTCAACCGTCAGGGTTACTGTTTCAGTTCGTGTCCGGTCAACTGGCTGCAACTGCACAAAAAACCAGGCCGCGGCTGCGCCGACGATAACGACTGGCACAACGAACGAGAGTGTCGCGCGGAGTGCGGCTAAACGACGGGACATGGTCACCGCACCCGGTTCCAACCGAGCTGACGAATTCGTTCCACTGCCCGTTTAACCACTTCGGAGCGATCTTTCGAGCAAACCAGCAGCGCGTCGCCGGTGTCAACCACGACCATGCCCTTGAGACCGATCATCACGCCCACTTTGCCGGTTGGCAGACGGACCAATGAATCTTCAGTCTCGAGGGTGATAGCAGTTCCGTCAATGACGTTAGCCCGTGGAGACTGACGACGCAATTCCTGAATCAAAAACCATTTACCCGTATCGCTCCAGCCCATTTCAGCAACGATCCCCACCACCCGTTGCGCCCGTCGCGTTACCAGTTCCTCAACTGAGGCCGCCCGGGTTTGGCGAAAAGCTCGTGCCAGCACGGTGGCGTACCGGCGAGTACCGATGGCCGCCTGAATCTTGGACAGCCGCCCGGCCAGCGCTCGATCGTGTGCCTGGATCGTATGCAACACGGTTGACGCCCGCCAAACATACTGACCAGTATGCACCGCTACCTTCGGCTGGTGTACCAATCGAGACAACCGTGGTCCGCTCGGCTTTTCAATCCAACGCGTGACCACCCCCACCGTCACGGTCGGCGTCCGTTCGAGGACTCGACCCAAGACCAAGTAGCTCACGCCCGAGTCCGGTCGGCTAACCGGTGCCCCAATGGTCACCACTGCTGACGGGTCGACGGTCTCAACAAAACGGGCTGCTCGACGAACCACTTGCCGGAGGCGGCCACTATCCTTAAACACATCATCAACGGTTAACGAGGCAATCACGGGATCAGAACCGGCACGCTGGTGAGCCGCAATGACTGCCGTTTCCAGCGCAATCGCTGGGCCGGTGTTGCGACGAATCGGCTCAGCTATGATGTGATCAGCTTTGACGCGCGGCGCCAGTTGACGCACGAACGGCACGTACTGGCGGACGGTCGAGACGTACAGATCGTTCCACGACCGAAGTAGCGGTCGCACGTCCGCCAGCTTCATCACAAACAAACTTCGCTGACCTAGCAATGGTTGGAACTGTTTCGGGCGTCGTTCACGGCTGAGCGGCCAGAGCCGTGTGCCTGAACCGCCGCAACGGATGACAACCTTCATCCCGTTAGAAAATCAGCGGGTTTAACATCTGGATGCATCAAACCAGTAACGCTGTTTTCAGTTGGCTTTCTAACGGGATTCATACCGTCGATACTACCATACTCAGTCGGTAATGAGAGGCACGAACTGAAAGCCGGGAAACCGCTGCTCGCGGTACTGCCCGCGAGCCCGCTTCTCGATTACGGTCACGTCCTGAACGTACTCGCCCAGCGGAATCACTAATCGTCCATCGACCGCCAGCTGTGCAAGCAAAGCCGGCGGAACTTCGCGCGCCGCGGCCGCCACCTGAATCCGATCGAACGGCGCGAACTCGCTCAATCCCCGCGCCCCGTCGCCGGAAAAAAATTCAACGTTCTGGTAGCCAGCGCGCTTGAGGTTTTCCTGGCCAAACGTTTTCAGCTGCGGGATCCGTTCGATGGCGTAGACTTTGCCCGACGGACCAACCAGTTCAGCCAGCAAAGCCGTGGTCCAAGCTGACCCAGAGCCCACATCGAGCACCCGCTGGCCCGGCTGCGGCTGCAGCAGCTCGAGCATGAAGGCCACGGTCAGCGGCTGCGAAATGGTTTGGCCAAAACCGATCGGCAATGGCTCGTTCAGACCGGCGTCAGTCACGAATTCGGGTTTGACGAACCCGACTCGATCGACCACTTCAAAAGCCCGGATAATCGCCGGAGTCTTCAGTAAGCCTTGCTCCTTAAGCTGCTCAATCAGTGCCTTCATAGCGCTTGTCTCCAGTATACTCCCTGCTGACACATGCGCCCGCAGTTTCCACCTGCGTATGAGTGCTTTACAGGGTACCGGAGCGACCTGTGGCGGGCTCGCCTAACCAAGCGACTGGTACCCTGTGGATAACGTGGTGAAAACAGTCTTTTCCGCTTTCACTTGCGTACTGCGCCGCTGTTCGCTACACTGAAATCCTGACTGCGTCGGAGGGCTTGACACCCCCAAGGCATTTCTTGTACATTTCGACTGTTCGCCGCTGCTCGTTCACCTCAAAAGTTCAAGAAAACAACCTAAATCACTATCGCTATCGCTCGTTAGCAGTTCTGTGGACGCTCGTTGAACTCGACAACCCAATCGCTCATTCGCACCGACCTTTCTGAGGGGAAGTGAAAGCCAACAAAACTCTATAAGTCTTGTGCGAGTAGACCGTTTACTCGTGCCCGGAAAAACTTATGCAGTTTTGCTGGCTTTTTCATAAGGCAACTAACGATATTCGTCCTTGGATCCAGCAAGGACAAATGCTAGAGAGGCGCCCATGCAACGATTTAACCGCTTCGCCCGCCGCCGACACGTTCGAACGGCGGTGTGGAAAACCCTTAACGGGCTGGTTGGTATTGTCACCATCCTGAACCTCAGCTTGGCCGGAACCTTCTTGGCGACCACGGCCGAGGCCCAAGTCCCGACTGGCACGCTGACCGTCCATAAGCTGGCTGATGCCAACGGCGACGGCACATTCGAGAGTGTCGATCCGTCGTCCTTCAAGTGGTTCCTCAAGAGCGACCCAGGAACCCTCTACGACATGGGCAGCAGCGTCGAGAGCATAGTCGGCGGGGTGCTCGTGTCCGAAACCGGTCCGGCCGGCTACCAATTCGTCGGCTGGAGCTTTGGCCCTCCGGAGCAAGACAGCTGTTCCCCGCCGTTGATGCCGGTGATCCCGGTATCGTTTCCGCTGGTAGTGGTACCGGTGACCCCGGTGGGAGAAATGGTCATCACGCTCTGCAATGTCCACGACACCGGATTTATTTCAGTCGACAAAAACTTTGACGATAACGCCGACGGCGTGGTCGACCGAACCAACCCGGCTGGTTGGACCTGGGATGTGGTCAATGGTCAGCAGGACAATGCCGGTGGGCAAACCGTCATGGTGCCGACCGGATCAGTTACCGTCCAAGAAGACCCGATCCCGGGCTACTCAGCCGCCTGGGCCTGCAGCGACGGATCGAGCTCGGTTGGGACGAGTCACACGACCAGCGTGGCAGTCGATCCAGCCGTCGCCTGCACCGTCACCAACACCCGCGACCAGGGTACGCTGACCGTCAATAAGGAGTTCGACGATAACGCCGACGGCGTGGTCGACCGAACCAACCCGGCCGGCTGGACCTGGGATGTCGTCAGCGGACAGCAGGACAATGCCGGCGGCGCCACTGTCACCATGTTCACTGAATCGTACACCGTGACCGAAGACGCAGTGCCGAGCTACAGCTCCAGCTGGTCCTGCTCCGACCAGAGCGCCGGAACAGGCCTGAGCCTGACTGCGCAGGTGACCAAGGGCGCCGGACTGACCTGCACTTTCCGCAATACGCGCGTCTTCACCCCGGCCAGCCTGACCCTAGCTAAGACCGATAATCAGGCCACGGCCAACCCCGCCGAGACACTGACCTACCAGATTACCCTGACCAACAGCGGCGAACTCAATGCCACTGGCGTCCGCCTGGTCGACACGATTCCGGCCGACGTCGTGTCGGTCTCGAACATCAGCGACAGCGGGACTGCGGCCTCGGGCCAGATCACGTGGGACAACCTGACCGTTCCAGGTCTTGGCACCAAGACGGTCAGCTTTAACGGGCTGCTGCGTTCTGACTTCCCGACCGGCACAACCACGGTCCACAACGTCGTCTCCTTGAGCTGCACTCCGAGCCCGGCTCCGGGCATTGGCGTCTGCGCCTATAGCGGCACGGCCGCCGATAACACCAACGTCACGGTCGCGCCGACGACCACGGCCGCGCCAGCGCCGACACCGTCGGTCCGCGGTGCAGTGACTGCGCCTGACCTGTCGATCACCAAGCGCGTCAATCAAGACACGGCCAAGCCCGGCGAGGTGGTCACCTACACGATCGAAGTG
>JACQKI010000054.1 GCA_016204645.1 Candidatus Kerfeldbacteria bacterium | reverse complement strand
CTATTAGTTAGTCGACGTTTAAGCGCGTAGTACGTTCGCGAAAATAATTTCAAGTTTTTCTCTCGCTTTCTCGCATCTTTGATGGACTTATAACCCTCAAGATAAATTAATTCGAATGGGCGTCTACTTCTGGTCGAAAGCACTTCACCGTCATTGTGCTGCTTCAAGCGTTTTTTCAGTTCCCCGGTATAACCGATGTAGAGCTTTTCATCCTTATGACTTCTTAGTACGTACACGTAATACATGTAACGAGACTGGCTTAATTGGTGTGGGGGTGGATAGCGCACTAACCTCTACTGCACCACCAGCCACACCCCAATCACGAACAAGAACATGGCCACGATCGTCCGAAACTTTTCGGCCGGCACGCGCTTAACCAGCCGCTCCCCGATTTTCGCGCCCAGGAACGATATCGGTACAAATAGAAACAATCCGGCCAGCAAACGCGTTGGCACTGCCACACCATCGGCTAGATACGTAATCAATCGCGTTGAATCGATGAGGACGCCGATCGCCCCGGCCGTGAAGATAAACGTGGCAGCTGGCAGGTTAAACGCGGATAACGCCGCACCGCGCACCGCGCCGCCGATCCCAAAAATACCGGCCATCAGCCCAGACAACGCACCGCCGGTAATCGCAGTGGTGGGCGTTTGGCTGACTTTGAATTTCGGTTTCAGTACCAGAAAGAAAACGTATGCCACCAGCAGGTAGCCGAGCAAGCGTTGGAGCAGGTCAGTATCGGTCCGAATGGTTAAGCTGGCGCCGAGAAAACTTGTGATCAAGCCGGGCAAACCGAACCACAGCAGGAGCTTTCGGGAAAACCCGCCGCGGAAAAGTAGTATTTTCCAGATATTGCCGAACCAGTGAATGGTCCCGACCAATACCAGCGTGACCGGGAACGGCACGTACAACGCCACCACCGGGATCATGATGGTCGAGGTGCCGAAGCCAGTCAGCGTGCCAATGGCGCTGGCGACAAGGGTCAGGAGAGCCAGGCCGAGAAGGTCCATGGAAAAAGTATACCAGAAAATGAAATACCGGCCGCTCCACTACCCACTGCGTGTGTCTGCAATGGATAGGGGCGGCCGGCTGCTGGCTTCTGATCGATCGAGCTGGTGACAGGTGCGTGGGTCCCAGGTAATTTCGAGAAACGCGTTGGCGACGGTCTTACTGCGACCAGCGCCAGATCAGGTACTCGACCCGGAGCATCAAGACCGCGACCCGTTCTTTCCAAGAGCCTGACCGGTGACGCAGCCGCCGTACGGACATACGCGTCGTGTCACCCAGATCGGCATTGGTGCGGAACACGGTCTTGTGCGTGGCGCCGATGTGGATTCGGAAGACGCCGACGCCTAATTCGCGGCTGGCGAACACCCACTGCTCGTGCCGCATGGTCTGGCGATCGAACTGCCTGGTCGGGCTCCGGTCGGCACTCCCGGAGGAAACAACCGGAAAGTCATTGCGAAACTCCCAGACCCACTCGATCCCTTGGCTGCGGCCAGGATACCGGCTCCGGTGAACGGAAAATCGGTTGCTGACTCGGACCTTCGGGGCCAGGCCGCGTTGCCACGCCACGCCGGCTTCGGTCTCGAACAGCGGCGTAATCCACTTGTTGATCTGGCTGGATGGATCCGTCCGCCAGTACCATTGGTTATGCAACTTCAGTTCCAGACCCGACGGACCGTCCGACTGCCCGAACACAGTCAACATCGGATAGCGCGCTCCTTCCACCTGGGAATCGGATTGGAGCACGGCTCGACCGATGCCGAAGCTGACGAGACCGCGGCTGTCGAATGCACCGGCGTACAAGTACCGGCCAAGCCAGATTTCAGCCCGGGCTTCGGTTCCACGATTGAATTCGGACTGTAAGGCCGTACCGTTGTATCCGGTGGACAGGCTAAACTGGTGCCGGTTGGCCAGGCCGGGCTCCGCCGCCACGACCACGGTCAAGACTGCGACAACGATGAAGCGACGCATACGAGGGCCTCCTCCCTGAGTGCGCAGCGGATGGAACGAACTTCACGAATACCGGCAACCTAACACCAGTGTCGGGTGGCTGGCAAGTCGCTACCAGGCGGCGCCTGGTTCCCTACGAAAAACACCCGCTGACAGGTGTTTTTCTTGTTCTAGATTGAAGCCAACGTTCTTACTGCACCCAGAAGACGTGCGTCAGCACTTTTTCCCCATGGCCCAAATCCCGAAGGTAGATGGAAGTACGATCTTCGATTGAGGTTCGAAGTTCCTGTCCCCACTCAGCTGGATTGTCGAGATCGAGGAAGGCGCCGCGCAGCGGTGCTGACTGGTTGACCGTGGTGGTCAAATCAAGGTGGGCGTAAATCTCCTCAAGCAGATCGTAGTCGTGCTGGTTCGGATGCTGGTTCGGCGTTGGATCGTTGGAGTAGTCCATGCAGGTCCCGAGCGGCAAGTTGTAGAAGTTTTCGTCTTGGTGACCGAGTCCGAAGGTGTGCCCAACTTCCTGACACATGACTAAGTTTCGCCAGGCCGGCGTGTTGTAGGTAGCGGTGTTGAAGTACGTGTCATTTAACTTGACAGCGCCCTGCGTAATGTGGTCGCCGTTAATCCAGATTTGAGCCACGCCCAGCCAGCCGTTGTAGCCATAACGGTAATTGCAAACCTCAACCCGTCCAGTGGTCGGATTGCAACGCCTCGCTGTACGCGAACCGCCGGCCACGATGGTCGTGTCGAGAACCGATGATTGGCTCCAGTCGTTCGACGTCGTCACCAGGTAGCTGTCCCAGGTGCTGGTCAGGTTGTCGCCGAGCTTGAGCGTGAACGGATTTGCCGTCCGCGCCCAGTGGTAGTTGCCCCATCGGTGGGTAGCGTAGGCGGCCGTGGTCGCGCCAAAAGTTGCCAGGACGACCAATCCAACCAGGATTCGGCGAAAATGCAGGTGTTTTTTCATTGGTTGATCATGGTTACGGATGTGGATGGTACCTACAGTATATTCCCTGAGAACAACCTGGCAAGCATCTGTCAAGGCCTGGGTCTTGATCGGCACGTTGGACGCATTCAGTCGAGTATCCTGCCGTGTGAAGTACCATGCCGAACTTGACTTTTGACTGCGCTTGGCGTAGATTCATGGATCGCCCTTTTTACCTTCGTCAACGATGCAGCGTTCTGGCCGCAGCTTACGGGAGGACTGAAAACCATGCCTGCCAAGATTTACAGCACGCACTCGACCTGGATCGAGGGAGCTTTGCCCTTCGCCCAGTGGCTAGCCAACCAAGGCGGCGTCGCCTACGTCAACCAAGGCCATGTCCGTTCAAGTCACGTCCGGGCCGGACGGAAAGACCCCAAGTTCACTGCCACCAAGATGTCAGTGGCGGCCACCTGGTACAGCGGAGGTCAGCTGCAGATGTGCTTCATCTTTCCGATTTCCGACGTGACCCATGAGCAGCTCGCGCAGCAACTCCAGGCCGCCTGGTTCCGTCGCCAGCAGCGTGGCGGAATCGGTGAGAGCAGCAAAACGCCGGTTCGGGAACCGATCAAGCGCCCAGTTGCTCCGGCCACGTCTCTCACCGAAGAAGCGCGAGGGCCGCCGAAGCCTCCGACACCGGAAGTGGTCGTCGTCACGTCGACGCTAGCATCGAGAGCCTACCAAATCTTGCTCGACCAAGATGGCAGCGGACAGGCCGAACGATTCAACGTCACGGGCGTCTCGAGCCTGCTCGAGGAAGAGCTCGGGCTGTCAGACATGGTCAACGCCATGTCCCAGCTCCGGCAGCTTGGGCTCCTGAGCAAAGGACAGCGGCGGGCGGGCACGCGACAGCAGTCGTTCGTCGTTTTGCGCCGACCGTTCGAAGTTCGGACAGCCATGCACGAACGCGGCATGCGCGTCGGTACGGTCCCGGTCGAGTTCCTGGAAATGGATCCGACCGAGCACCTGGCTTTCTTCGAGCGACACAAGGCTGTCATCGAAGAAGCAAACCAGCGGCGCAAGGCCCTGAAGCATCAAGGCTTCGAGGTGACCGAACACCGCGGCACGCTGTCGTTGACGAAGATCCACCGCACTCGTCCCTAACCGGATGAGTGCGGTCTTCGTGACCGTTGATAATAATGATTCGGCCTTTGCTAGAACCTATCTCAAAATTCGCTTTCGAGCCGAGGGGCGCACTTTCGCGGGCGAGGCGCGAGACGGAGAACGAGGAATATCAGTGATATTT
>JACQKI010000005.1 GCA_016204645.1 Candidatus Kerfeldbacteria bacterium | reverse complement strand
TCCTTGACGTTCTCGCGTTCAATTGAGACCTGATCGAAGGTTGATGAGTCCATGAAGGTGGCGGCCGCATCGTCAGCGTAGAGGTAGCTGGCCTTAACCCGCTGGACGTCAGCTTCCTCAAACTTGTCGTCGAGCTTAAAGCTCAGCTCGAGAATTTTTCCGGTGATCAGGTTTTTTATCTTGGCTTGGCGCACGGGTTTGCGCTGGGCCATGCGCAAAAAATTCGACCAGACGACCAGGTAGGGGTCATTGTTCATTTTGAAGACCACGCCAGCGCGCAGGTCGTTCATTCCAAGCATGGGAATGGAGTATGGAGAATGGGGTATGGGATACGAGCGGAGGTTCGACCCTTACCGCAGTGTATACGGGACGAGGGCCAAGAAGCGGGCGCGCTTGATGGCTTCGGCCAGGCGGCGCTGGTGTTTGTTGCAGGTGCCGGTGCGGTGTCGTGAAGCGATCTTGGCGTAGGACGTCATGAAGCGCTGGATCGTCCGGACGTCCTTGTAGTCAACATCGTCAATGGCGTTGACGCAGAAGTGGCAGACTTTCGGGGTGCGGACGACGTTAGAACGGGATGTCTTCAACGTTGATTTCCTCTTCCTCAGCCGGTTTGGCGGCTGGCGGTTCGGCTTGAGCCGATTCAGCCTTGGCAGCCGATGGCCGGTCGAGCATGATCATGCTTTCGGCGATAATTTCCGTGCGATTCCGCTTGGCTCCGGTTTGATCTTCCCAGGTACGGGTTTGTATTCGGCCTTCGATGTAGACTTTACTGCCTTTGTGCAGGTATTGCTGGGCGATCTCAGCCAGCCGACTCCAGGCGACCACGTTGTGGAACTCGGTTTGCTCCTTCGGTTCGCCGCTCTGACGATCTTTCCAGCGCCGGGTGGTGGCCACGCCGAACGAAGCGACGTTCTGGCCGCCAGTGGTGGTCCGGCCTTCGGGGTCGCGGGTCAGGTTGCCGATGATCAGCGCTTTGTTGAGGTTCATGGCCATGGGAGGGGAAGTGGTTAGTGGTCAGTGGTTAGGGGTTAGTGCTCGTGGTTGACATGTGCCGACTGAGCGCGGACGTAAGTCCGCGTTGTGGTTTGTCATTCGCCGAGGGTTTCGTCTTTGAGGATCTCTTCAAGTTTTTGTTCGAGCTCTTCTTTGGAAACCTCGCGGGTGGGTGCTGGCGCCGGGCGTTCGGCTGGCGCGGCAATTGCTTCTTTCGTGCGTTCGGCCACGGCCCGCTCTTCGGCGGCCATGCGCTTAGCCTGGATGCGTTCGCGCAAGGCGGCCTTGGCCTCGAGCTGGGCCTGGGTTCGGACGGTTCGGACCATGATTAAGTGCCGCAGCACTTCCGGCATCAGCTGCAGCTCGCTCCCCAGCTTCTGGAGACCCAGCTTGGGAGCGCGGAAGTTGTAGACGTGGTAGACGCCCTGCCGAACGTGCTTAATCGGGTAGGCCAGCTTGCGTTTGCCGAAATCCTGGTCAGTTTCAATCGCCGCCCCGCGCTCGGTCAGGGCGGTTTTAACTTTAACTTGGGCAGCCGCAACTTCTTCCTCCGACAAAGTGGCGGGGAAGATGGCCATCAGCTCGTAAGCTCCGGTCTGATCGGATTGTTCGTGCGGCGCCGCTTCCCCGACTCGATCGGGGATCGGCGCGGAGCCTGAAATCGGCTCCATGGGCGCGAGGTTGTCCATATTGTTGAGCTACGGCAGCTTAGCACCGGAGTGAAAATCGTGCAAGCCCCCGACGGCTGCCGAGGAGAAGCGGGAGTCTGGATAGCCAGGCCCGCTTCGGTGAGCTTCGAGCCGCAGTGCGGCAGTGAACCAGTGGCCTGGGGACTGAAGCCCGTTGCGACAGTCCTGTGCCGCAGTCTTCGGATCACCCCCTACGGGCGAGTGGAAGCGATGTTGGAGTCGCCGAGCGTTGGGCAGTGAATCGGAGACATAACAGCCTCCTCAGTCTCAGGGTGGAACTGCTCGTCGCGGTTTCGAGGCTCAAAGGTGCTCGCCTCCAGAGTCATGATATCACGATTTTTAGAGATTTGCAAGTTATTGAAAGTGAAAATGCACTACGTCGCCGTCTTGCACTACGTAATCCTTGCCCTCGATGCGTACTTTGCCCAGCTCTTTGGCTTTGACGTCGCCACCGGCGTCAACGAGTTCTTTCCAATTGATAATTTCGGCGCGAATGAAGCCTTTCTCAAAGTCAGTGTGGATGATGCCGGCAGCCTGCGGAGCTTTGGTGCCGCGTTGAATCGTCCAGGCGCGCGTTTCTTTCGGTCCGGCCGTAAAGAAAGTAATCAGGTGGAGCGTTTCGTAAGCTGCCTTGATCAATTGGTCAAGGCCGGATTCTTTCAGGCCGAGGTCAGCCATGAACGTTTTGGCTTCGGCCGGGGACAATTCGGACAGCTCAGCTTCGATTTTGAGGGAGAGGGGAACGACGCTGCCGTCTCCCACCCCTCCGTCGCTTCGCGACACCTCCCCTCGGGCAGGGGAGGCTTGCTGCTGCTCGCCGATGTTTAACACATAAAGAATTGGCTTGGCGGTCAGTAGGTTCATGTCCTTGACCTGCGCGCGCTCGTCGTCGGTCAACTGGACCGACCTGGCCGGTTTTCCGGCTTCCAGGGTTTCTTTTAGCTTTGTGATGGCCTGGATCTGCAGTTCAATCTGCCGGCTGGTGCCGGATTTCAGCTGCCGCGCCATGTTTTCATGACGCTTGCCGACAATCGCCAGATCAGAGAAGATCAGCTCGAGGTTGATGGTCTCGACGTCTTCTTTCGGTTCGACCTTGCCG
>JACQKI010000052.1 GCA_016204645.1 Candidatus Kerfeldbacteria bacterium | reverse complement strand
GGTCGTGTATAAGACGACTGCTCTACCATTGAGCTAGGTGCGCACTGAGGAGCTAAGTAAGACGCTCCTTGCCCCGTACCACGCCGAGTCTTACGAGGCGTTGGTGCGGGGTACCATTGAGCTAGGGACCGACTTGGTACGGGATAAGACGACCGCTCTACCGCTGAGCTACGGGCCGGCGCTGCACACTTTAGTAATATACCGAGCAGTTGTCAAAAAAGCAGCAGCTGATGCTGTCAGGCCGTCGGCGCGCGCGGAGGGGACTTATCGTCTGGTCGGACGGGCAGCCACTACCGGTTTCGACGGCCGCTCGCGTATGTCCAGGATGTAGTGGATGATCCGCCGCAGCTTCGATGGGGCTTCGTCGTTCTGCAGCTTCAAGAACAGGAAGGTCCAGGCGGAGAACTGGAAAGTCGTCAGCCAGGCGAAGACGAAACCGAGAACCACGAAAAAGCCCAAGTACTCCCAGGTGGCCAGGTCGGGGAAGTTGAAGGCGTTGACCAAGGTCGAGACGGCGGCGAAGACGACCAGGAAGTTGATGAGCACCAGCAGCAGCGCCAGTTCGAAGGTCACCAACCAGTGCCGCGCGAACAGCGCCCAGCCGCCGGCAATCGCCTGCCGAACCGGGTACTTCTTGATGACGATGTAAGCGTTGGCGAACTTGGTGACGAAGGCGATGATCACGATGACCGGGAAAAGAATGATGAACGTCCAGAGCATGATGGTCAGCGCGGCGGCCGTGCTGCCGGTCTTAAAGAAGACCAGGGCTAGCGGTACGACCACCACCACCAGCAATCCGTAGACCACGATTTTGGCAATCACGTTGACTAGGAAAATCGGCCAGAAGTTGCTCATGCCGACGTCGAAGCCCTCGAGGACGTTGAGCGACTTTCCGGCATCGTGCCGCCGGGCGCCTTCAATCAACGCGCCCTGGGATACGATTACCAGCCAGGCCAGGGCTAAGACCACGATCGCCCAGGTTGCCAGAATGCTGAGCGAACCGGCCGGATTGACCTGCAGGAAGTTCCGGACGCTGTCGGCGAAGCCCGAGAATACGCCCTGGTCGGTCGCCAGCTTGAACTGTTCGAGTCGCCGTGGAATTGAGTCGAGGATGTCGCCGTTGCGGATCAGGACGTCGTACTCCTCGCCGAACGACAGGATGGCCGCGAACAGCCCGAAGAACCACAAGCTCTTGTGGCGCCAGGTAGCTTCCCAGGCTCTGCTCAGGACGTCGCTGCGGAAGAATGAGGCCATTGTGGTTTGGTCTTCGCTCCCTGCTAGCTAGTATAGCACACTTCCATGCATCGCGGAACACTCCACTCAGGCAGCTTCCGCCTCAGGCCGGCACAGCCTGCAGCTGTTTGGCTGGCTTGGCGAATAAGGCTTCAAATTCCTCGCGTTCGAGCGTTTCCTTTTTGAGCAGCTCTGCCACGATGCGGTCGAGCATGCGCCGCTGCTTGGACACGATGGTTTTAGCCACCTTCAAGGCTTCGTCGAGAAAACGCGCGACCTCGGCGTCAATCTGCTGCGCCACTTTTTCCGAGTAGTCGCGCTGCTCGGCAATTTCGCGGCCGAGGAAGATCAGCTCCTCTTTTTCGCCGAAGGTCCGCGGTCCGAGCCGGTCGCTCATGCCGTACTTGGTGACGAGCTGTCGGGCGAGCTTGGTGGCCTGCTGCAGGTCGTTCGAGGCGCCGGTGGTCAGGTCGTGGAAAACTTCTTGTTCGACTACGTAACCGCCGAGCATGACCGCCAGGTCGGCCAAAAACTCCTTCTTCGAGTGCAGCTTCTTGTCTTCAACCGGCAGCTTGAGCGTGTAGCCGGCCGCCCGGCCGCGCGAGACGATCGAAACTTTTTGGACCGGATCGGCGCTGGGCGATTCGTGAGCGACCAGGGCGTGGCCGGCCTCGTGGAAGGCGGTGATTTTTTTCTCTCGCTCGGACAGGACGTAGCTCTTGCGTTCCGGGCCGAGCATGACTTTTTCAATGGCGTTGAAGCACTCGTCTAAGTTGATCACTTTCTTGTTGCGACGCGCGGCCAGAATGGCGGCCTCATTCAGCAGGTTAGCCAAGTCGGCGCCCGTGAAACCCGGCGTTCGTTCGGCCACCCGACGTAAGCTGACATCGGACGCCAACGGTTTTTTCTTGGCGTGGACTTTCAGGATCGCCTCGCGGTCGTTGATGTCCGGCACATCAACCACGATCCGACGGTCGAAACGGCCGGGCCGCAGCAGGGCCGGGTCGAGGATGTCCGGACGGTTGGTGGCGGCGATGATGATGACGTTGGTGTCAGTGTCAAAACCGTCCATTTCCACTAAAATCTGGTTGAGCGTTTGCTCGCGCTCGTCGTGGCTGCCGCCCAGGCCGGCGCCGCGTTGTCGTCCGACCGCGTCGATTTCGTCGATAAAGACGATCGCCGGGGCACTCTTCTTGGCTTTGCGGAACAGGTCGCGGACGCGAGAGGCGCCGACGCCGACGAACATCTCGACGAATTCCGAGCCGGAAATCGAGAAGAACGGCACGTTGGCTTCGCCGGCGACGGCTTTGGCCAGCATCGTCTTGCCGGTGCCCGGGCTGCCGAGCAGCAGCACGCCCTTGGGTATGCGCGCCCCGAGGCTGATGAACTTTTGCGGCGACTTCAGGAATTCGACGACCTCGTACAGCTCCTCTTTCGCCTCTTTGGCGCCGGCCACGTCGGCGAAGGTAATGCGGATGCGCTTATCTTGTGGCTGAACCTCGCGGGCGTTCGCCTGGCCGAACGACAAGGCGCGGTTGCTCTGGCCTTGGGCCTGCCGGAAGATGAACCACAGGAACCCGGAGATCAGCAGGAACGGCAGCAAGAACGAGAATAGCGCGTTCAGCCAAAAAGCGCTGCTCGAGGCTTTGACGTTTACGGCCACGGCCGCAAGCTTATCGGGAGAAACGTCGTAGTTTGCGGCTAGTTCCGACAGGCTCTGCGTCTCTTCCTTGAAGGTCAGCTGCGTTTTGCCGTCTTTCAAGCTGACAGCCATGCGGGCGCCGTCAACCTCGATCGATTTCACCTTGTCTTCTTTAAGCTCGGTGACGAAGGTGCCTAGGTCGACGGTCTCAGGCTTACTCAGCGGTACCGAAACACGGCTGAAGATGAAGAAAATCAGCAGGAAGACCCCGAAGAAGACCAGGAAATTTTTCATGACGTTGCGCATACGAGGGTACGGTCAGCCTAATGGATAGGGCCAGACGGTGACAAGCGGTTACCGATTGGGCGGTTCGGACGCGGCCGGCGCCGGAGCTTCGGCCGCCGCATCGGCTTGGTCTGTCGAGGCGGCTTCGGCTGCGGCCGACGGCAGCGGGGCGGCCTTGGCTTCCAAGCGCTTCTTAATTTCGTCCGGCGGTTCTTCCAGCGCTTTGACCGACAGGCCGAGTCGGTGCGCGTCCGGATCGAGCGAAATGATTTTGAACTTTCGGACTTCATCCAGTTTGACGACCTCGCCGGGGTGCTTGATCATCTTCCACGAGAGTTCGGAGATGTGGCACAGGCCCTGGATGTCCGGATCGAGCTCGACGAATACGCCGAATGGATTGAGTTTGATGACTTTTCCCTCAACCACTTGGCCGACGGTGTACTTCTTAACCGCTTCTTTCCAAGGGTTGTCGAGTAGCCGTTTGCGGGAGAGGGAAATTTTAGTGCCGTCGATGCCGATAACCTGGACTTTCAGTAGCTCACCGACTTGCACCAGCTGCCGCGGGTCCTCGATCCGCTGCCAAGCCAGTTCGCTGATGTGCACCAGGCCTTCGAGCTTGGCGCCGAACTCGACGAATACCCCGAAGTTGACGATGCCGGTCACTCGGCCCTCGACCGTGTCGCCGACCTTGTACTGGCTGATGATTTCGGCCTGCTGCTCTTCCCAGGCGGCTTTTTCCGAAACGATCAGCTTGGAATCGCGCTCGTTGACGTCGATGATCTTGACTTTTAAGCCGCGGCCGACCAGCTGCTGCAGCAGTTCAAGAATTTTTTGTTTGTCCCCGCCCTCGACCCGCGGGTAGTGCTCGGTGGTCAACTGAGACACCGGCAGGAAACCCTCGATTCGGTTGACACGGACGATTAATCCGCCGCGGTTGGCGTCGACTACCGGTACTTCCAGTACCGCCTTAGTTTGCATCTGCTCTACCAGCTCGTCCCAGGCCCGCTGATGGCCGGCCGATCGGAACGACAGCTCCATTTCGCCGTCCTCATTTTCCAGGTCGAGAACCGTGGCTTGGACCGTGTCGCCGACGCTGAGGTTGGTGAACTGTCCGGATTCGTCGAACAGCTCGCGTCCGCGGATGATGCCGGTAGCAATGCCGTCAATGTCGACGTGGACTTCCGACTTGGAGACGCTCAGGATTTTGCAATCGATAATCTGACCGACCTTGGGAACGGACGGCACATCGGCGCTCTTGAGGAGCTCTTCCATGGCTGACGGCTTTGCGCCGGCAGCGACTAAGGTGGTCATGGTTACTTCTAGGTTAACCCGTAGTGGGCGGGCGTCAGCAAGCGCCGACCGAATCTAAAGCCGTATGAGTGTAGCTGATACGATTCATTTTTGCAAGCCGTGCGTTGACGAATGAGCAAAAAAGTTGTACAATGAACGCATATGAGCGACGTTCCTTACCGACCGAGAGTCAAACTCGGATCGTTGCGACAGACTACCAAGAAAATGATGGTCACGAAAGCCAGCGGCTCAAAAGTCAGCGACCCGAAACTGAAGCAGTTCCTGAAAGAGGACAAAGGGCTCCGCCGAGCCGCCTACGGAGACCAGGCCTCGACCACTGAATCGTGGCGGGCGCGTCACTACCTCAAGGACGTCAAGGGGAAAGTCAAAGAATCCGGGCAGTACCGCGAGACGCAGTACAGTAAAAAAACCACCACCGCCCAAGAATTCCGCGACACGGTCCGCGAGGAAATACGTCAGGCAGAAACTGCCCACCCAACCGAGCAGTCGAAAGCGGAACAGCAACGCCAGCAGCGGCTTGAACGGGCCCAGCAGAACCTGCGTCGCTACGAGCAGGCTAAGCAGATCGAACGCGAGCAAGGCCGGCCGTTGCAGGCTGCCCGAGACCGCGAGACGGGCGGACCCGCCACCTCAGTGACCGAGCAGACGGTTAAGCCGACGCAGGTTACCGGCGGCTCTGCCCGGGCTGCTCCGATCGCCGGCAGCGGCCAGGCCCTCGGCCGGCCGACCAAAACCGGAAATCCGGCAGTCGCACCGGTCGGGATCGGGAGCAGTACGACTACGCCTCTCAAAACCGGCCAGTTGCCGGCCATATTCGGCATCCGCGGACGGGCCTTGCGAATCGACGTTCAGGCCGGTGAGCTGCTGCTGCGGATCCTGAATGCCCCGCCAGAGCTGGCCCTGCTGATTGGCCGCGACCGGTCAGTGAAAATCGGTTTAGATACTCGGTGCGTTAGGAATCGCGCGTCCAGCTCGGCCAGCGAGCTAACGGTCGGCGACCTGATCGATGCGCGCGGCAAAGTGCTCAACGAACAATTCATAGCCGACGAAGTCTACGCCAATAACGACGAGCTGCCGGACTTTGTGATTCACCTCAGCAATTCTGACGCTTCCAAAGACTTGCCAGCTGAGCCGCCGAGTGAGTTGGCGATATAGGAAGTTAGGTTGTTAGGGGTTAGGTGTTAGGGAGAGTTTTTTGTTTTTCATACCCTTGTTTCTCTCCTGAGGTAGGAGAGAAGGTCGTATTGACTCATTAAAGAGGGATGTTTTTGTATTAAAAGCGAGCTTGAAAATAGACCGATTTAATGCTACATTTTAGGTGTTTGAGTCCACCCTTTTTGTTGTCAGCTGAACATGACGATTGAGTGGTTTGGAAAAACATGCGTCCGCCTGGCGACCTCCGAAGCGACCGTAGTGGTCGACCCGCTGGACAGCGCTTCGGGATTGAAAGTTCCGAAGCTTTCGGCCGACTTGGTGCTAGCCACCAATCAGCGGATCAGCCCGAAAACCGTCGGCGGCGAGCCGTTCGTGATAACTGGGCCGGGCGAGTACGAGGTAAAAAAAGTGTTCGTGTACGGACTGGCCGTCAGCAACGAGCAGGCAGACCGAAGGACGATGTACCTGATTGAGGCCGAGGGGCTGTCCTGCGCCCACCTCGGTCAGCTCGGACACCAGCTGACGAACGGCGAACTGGAACGGCTCGAAGGCGTGGACATCCTGTTCATTCCGGTCGGCGGCCACGGTTCTCTCAACGCCGAGCAGGCCGCTTCGGTCATCAGCGCCGTCGAACCGCGAGTCGTGATCCCGATGCAGTACAGAATTCCCGGCTTAAAAGAAAACCTCGATACGGTTCACGCCTTTGCGAAAGAAATGGGCGTGAAAGAGTCGGAAGCCGTCGGTAAGTTCAAAGTTACGGCGCGCGACGTGCCGCAAGATAAGATGCAGGTAGTGATGTTAACTCCGTAGCATGGCGACTTCGAGCGGCCGCCGTCCGAGCACCGTCCACCGCACCCAGGTCGTGCCGGTTCGGGTGGTTCGTTCCGACCGGACGCAACGGCCCCGACCCGCAAAAGCCGTGCCGGTCTTCCGCCCGGCCGCGACCCGACGTTCGCCTACCGGCCCGGCCCAAGTCGATCGTCGGATGATGATGTGGGTGGGCGTGGCCGCGGTGGCTGTCACCGTCTTTATCTTTTGGATTGGGTTCATGCGTTCGTACCAGCCGAGCGCCGGGGGCCGCGACACGGTACTCGAGAAAATTAAAGACCAGGTGACGTCGTTTCTCCGGAGCGTCCGTCTGTTCCGGGCACCGGTTCCGAGCGAGCAGCAGGAACTGAACGACCTCCGGCAGCGCGTCTTTCCGGAAATTCAAGATCAGTCGTTCACAACCGAGCCGTAAGCCATGAGCGCCGCAAAGAAAAAATCCGACAAGCCGCAGCCGGATCCACCCAAACGTCCGACCGAGTCGGCCGTACCGAACGCGATCGGCAGGATAGAACCGCGTCCGATCGTCGCGGAAATGTCGCAGTCCTACCTCGACTATGCGATGTCGGTGATTATCGCCCGGGCCTTGCCGGACGTCCGCGACGGCCTGAAGCCGGTGACCCGCCGGATTCTCTACGCCATGTGGCAAAACGGTATTCGACCGGGAACCAAGCACCGCAAGTCAGCCTACGTGGTCGGTGATGTGCTTGGTAAGTACCACCCGCACGGCGACATCCCAGTGTACGAAGCCATGGTCCGGATGGCCCAGGACTTCGCCATGCGCTACCCGTTGATCGACGGGCAGGGCAACTTCGGCTCGATGGACGGCGACGCGCCGGCGGCCATGCGTTACACTGAAGCGCGGCTGGCGAGAATTTCCTCGGAGCTGCTCCAGGACATCGAGCGGAACACCGTCGACCAGGTTCCCAACTACGACAACACGCAGCAGGAGCCGAGCGTCCTGCCGGCTCGGCTGCCAAACCTGCTGCTCAACGGAACCGTCGGCATCGCCGTCGGCATGGCCACCAACATCCCGCCCCACAACCTCGGCGAAATCTCCGACGCCATCGTGCACCTGATCGACCACCCCAACGCCGCGGTCGAGGACCTGCTGCAGTTCGTCACCGGGCCCGATTTTCCGACCGGCGGCCACATTTTCGACGCTGCCGCCATCAAGCAAGCCTACGCCACGGGCAAGGGTTCGATCGTCATGCGCGGCGTGGCCGAAATCACCGAAGGCAAGGGCAGCGAGTTTCGGATCATCATCAGCCAGATTCCGTACCAGGTGAACAAAGCGCAGCTGATTGAGCACATCGCCAATCTTGTCCGCGACAAGAAGCTCGACGGCATCAAGGATCTGCGGGACGAGTCGGACAAATCAGGCGTGCGGATCGTGGTCGAGCTCAAGCGCGACGCCTACCCGAAAAAGGTGCTCAACCGCTTGTACTCCCTGACCCAGCTGCAGGAAACGTTCCACGTCAACATGCTGGCAATCGTCGACGGCATCCAGCCGCGGGTATTGACCCTGAAGATGGTGCTGGAAGAGTACCTCAAGCACCGCCAAGTAGTCGTCCGCCGCCGGACCGAGTACGACTTGAGCGTAGCCAAAGAGCGGGCCCACATTCTGGAAGGTTTGAAAATCGCGCTCCTGCACATTGACGCGGTCATCAAGACGATCAAGCAGTCACAGGACAAGGATGAGGCGCGGGTCAACTTGATAAAGCGTTTTAAACTGACCGAGCGTCAGGCCGTGGCTATCTTGGAAATGCGGCTGCAGCAACTGGCCAATCTCGAGCGGCTGAAGATCGAGCAGGAGTACAAAGAGAAGAAAGCCCTGATGGCCGAGCTGCAGTCGATTTTGAGTTCGCCGAAAAAACTTCTGGGCGTGATTCATAAAGAGGTGGTCAATTTGAAGGCTACCTACGTCGACGAGCGGAAGACGAAAGTCTTTGTCAACCCGGTCGGCGAGTTTACGCAGGAAGACCTAATTCCGAACGAACCGGCGATCGTGGTGGTAACGCGCGATGGCTACCTCAAACGCGTCTCGCCGGAATTGTTCAAGACCCAGGGCCGGGGTGGCAAGGGGGTGATTGGCCTGACGACCAAGGAGGAAGATACGGTCAGCCACTTCCTGTCGACCACCACCCACGCCGACATCCTGTTCTTCACCAACCGCGGCCGTGTCTTCCAGCTGAAAGCCTACGACGTGCCGGCCGCGTCGCGGACGGCCAAAGGGCAGGCGATCGTCAATTTCCTGCAGCTGCCGAGCGATGAAAAGGTCAACGTGGTGCTGTCGACGCCCGACCTCAAGCCGTACAAGTTTTTGGTGATGGTGACTAAAAACGGGGTGATTAAGAAAGTCGACATCGAGTCGTTCAAGAGCGTCCGGCGCTCCGGCCTGATCGCGATTAAGCTGCGGGCCGGCGATCAGCTGCGCTGGGTGAAACCCTCATCGGGCAAGGACGACATCGTGCTGGTGACTGCCAACGGCCAGTCCATCCGCTTCCGGGAGTCAAACGTGCGCGAAATGGGAAGGAACGCAGCTGGCGTGCGCGGCATCAAGGTCAAGTCCGGCGACGAAGTGACCGGCATGGACTTGGTGCACGAGGGCAAAGCCGAGACCGGTGAACAGGTGCTGGTGGTGATGGGCAACGGCTACGGCAAGCGCACGCCGCTGAAGCAGTACAAGGTCCAGGGCCGCGGCGGTTCCGGGATTCGGACCGCCAAGATTACGGATAAAACCGGCAAGGTCGTAGCCGGCTTTATCGTGAACTCGCGCTTAGAGCAGCACGACGTGATCGTGATTTCGGGCAAAGGCCAGGTCATTCGCCTGCCGCTGAAGTCGGTCTCAGTGCTTGGACGCGACACGCAGGGCGTGCGGGTGATGCGGTTCAGTCAGAGCGGTGACAAGGTGACGTCGGTAACGTTTGTATGATACGATTGATTGCAGCAAGTGAGTGAATGTGAAATGAGATTTGAAGGCGACCCATCCCGCGATCACGTTCCCGACGCCGAAAAGTACGCCGATCTCGGCGGAGAGATCGAGCGCGTTTTAGAGGAGGCCTCGGAAGCGGGCGAGCCGCTGTCAGAATCGGAGCTAGCTGACCGGCACGAGCGTTGGATGCAAGGCCAAAATCTGGACCTAGGAGAACGGCTACGACAATCATCAGAGGCGATTAAAGAATTCGTCGTTAATCACTTTCCGCTCATACTGGGCGCCTCGGCCGAGGCCGCAACGGTCGTCAAAAACTTTTTGGATTCGAACTTGAGTCTGCAGGGAAAAATCGCCGAGACGGCGTTGGCCACCGTGGCGATCGGTATTGTCACAGCCGTCGCCGAGTGGGCCAGGCGCGGCGGCTACCCGAGACTTGAACACGGGAAGTGGGTACAACCAGAAGCATGACGTACCAGGATTTCTTTACTGACCTGATTCGAAAGCGTTGTCCAACATTAGCCGAGGAAAAGGCTCGTCAGTACGCCGCCGAGTTTTCCGGGATCGTGCTCCTGCGATTTCTTGATCAGGAGCTGTCTCAGTCCGACGAAGCTCTGAAGCGCGAAGCCGAGGCGGAACTCGAGAAAGGAAGAATCCTCGAGGCATACCAGGTCGTAACCGAGTCGCTGGGTGAAGAAGAACTGCGGACGCGCTTGCAAAAGATTGCCACACCGCTACTGGAAGATTACGTTCGCAGTATCTTGGTCGGCTAGAAACAACCTTGTTTGTCCGTGTCTTAGCGGGCGGGAGGATTGTTCTCTCGGAAGTTATGAATAGGGTTCGGAGCGTGACGTTTGCATGAAAGCTGATAGGAACTCGCGGCCGCGAGCGTAACCCAAGCGATTGACATCGGTGGACGAAAGAGCATACTTTCACCCATGGATACTTCACCACCGCAAAAGCCGTCTGGTTACGGCAAACGACCATTGTGGCAGTGGATCGTGATCTACCTTATAATCGGAGCCGTTGTCTACGGCGCGATTTACTACTTTGCGATTGCCAAGAAAGGCGGCTATGGCGCGGATAGCACAAACACGAACACCAGCCGCAGCCTTTACTAAAACCAAGAAGTTCGCCCTCCAAGTAGCGAGCGTGAGGTTTGTGTAAAAATCGGAGGTTAGGGGTTGGAGGTCGGCGTAAAGCCGCGTGGCGGCCACGCCGCTATACGCGGAAGCCAGAGTTCGATCACCAAAGTTTTTTGATCCGCTCCCAATCCACGAATACAAACGGCGGTTGGCCATACCACTCCGGCACGTTCATCTTGCGGTAGTTGTGAATCATATACTCCACAACATTCGCTAGATGTTCTTCGTTTTCTACTATCCTGAAATTGAACAGCCGATGCCAAAACTTTCCTTTGGGAAGAATACGGGAAAATGATCCCTTGATTGACTTCATGAGATCGCCGAGGCGATAGTGCTGACCGTCGTTATTCGGTATCCGCCGACTGGAGAGTCGGCGGTGTGGGAAAAGATAGAGCGGTTCCTGGCCAGCAATCGATACATTCCTCCTCTCACACCGCGCACTCTCTAGTGCGCGGTTAGGCAATTTTCTCACTAAGAGGTGGAAATGGTTCGGGAGGATGCAATATACAAGCAAGTCAAATTTTTTCATCAAGCAAGATGTCCGTATCGCTTGTCCCAGCTTTTCGGCCCATTCCGATGAGACAAAATACCATTGTCCATGGTCGACATTAGCAGTCACGAAGTAGATATAGTCCCCGTCGATAGCGCGTTGGGTCACGCGTTCTCCGCGCCACCGTTTGTCGCTGCTAGGTTATTGCCAAGCGTTACGGGCTGTCGCATGAAACAACCCCAGGAGTCCTCCTTAGGTCTCCTGGGGCGTACAGGGGGGTCGCTTGATACGAGCAACCCGATTATGCTCAGGCTGGCTTGCGGGCAGGCAGGTAATTGCTGCCTTGGAGCTGTACGATTTGCCGCACCCGATTGATCTCCGACAGCGCCTCGCTCAGGATCTCCCGGTCGGTCCGACCGTCGTTGACGATCACGATGCCGACAATCGGGACTGCCCGACCGGTCTTCCACTGCTTCCGGCCCTTGGCCACGAACAGGTACTTGAATCGCTCAGAGCTCTTGACCTGGATGAACAGGTCGCCGACGTCGGTTTTCACCACTACGTCGATGCCTTCGAAGTCCTGGTGGTCGGTCCCCAGCTCGGCGCTCTGCATCCACGGTGGGCGGTGGCGGCCGTTGCTGAGGAAGTCTCTCAGCACGTCGACTAACCGGGCCTCGCGCATGCGTCCGAACTCTCGCCGCGCGCGGTACGCCTCCCAGTACCGTGGCGGCCTGCTGACGCGCTTCATCATCCACCTCCTTGTTCAGCCGACGACGACGCACTGGTTGAGCGACCAGGCGGCAAACCGCGCCCGGCCGCGATCGTTGATTTCGACTTGGCAGCGCCGGTTCGTGACGCGCAGGACGCGGCCGACCTGCTTCAGCTTCTTGTGTTCCACGAAGTTGCCGGCTTGGGGCTTCTTGTGGCTCTTCACGCTGCCTCCTAGTCGGCCGGGCGGCACTGTTCGAGCCGCCAGTGTTCTTCCACCGTGCCGCGGCCGGTGGTGATGGAGACTACGATGTACCCGTGCGGACGGCCGCCGGCCTTCTTGGTGACGAACTGCTTGACGCTGCCGATGCGATTGACGTTCCCGACCCGGTAGACGCGGTCGTAGGTGCGGATGGTGATGGTCTGCGTCATGATTCCTCCCGCGGGGGTTCGTTTGCAGCCGCCGGTTCTGGCGGCCGCGTTACTTTCGAAACTGCGTGGTAGGCGCGGACTGCTTCGTCAGTTTCGCTTTCTGCCAGCCGATGGAGCCGGTGCATGAAGCGACCGAAGCCGCCGGCCAGGATTCCCGGATGAACGGCGATCCGACACAGCTTTTCCCAACTGACGCGGAATCGGGGCTCGGTGTCAAGCCGAGTGAGTGTCTGCTCGTGACGGTAACGTCGGAGCCAAACGCCGACGGCGATAATCAGACGGCGGAGCGTCTGGATTTGTTGCTGGAATTGGCGATGGTTGAGTCGCCTGCGTTTTTCCGGAGGCAACTCGGCCGCAGGTTGGTGCGCGTCCCGTTCCATAGGTACCCCCAGCGCCCAAGAAACGGGCGGTTGATTGTCAAAAAACGGAGTACAGAACCAGAAAACAGGCGCATCGTACAGCCGCCAGTAGCCCTTGTCAAACCGCCTGAGTTGCAGTAGTCTACAGGTTAGTCAAACCAGAATCTTTCACAAATTATGGGTCTGCCAGCTAAGCGTCGAACCAAGCAGAGCAAACGTGAGCGGTCGGCACACTTTGCCTTAGTGGAGGCGAATCTAACGACCTGCAGCCACTGCAAGCGTCAGATTCTCCCCCACCGCGTCTGTCCTTACTGCGGCTACTACCGCGGTCGGGAAGTATTGAAGTTGGAGCAGCTGCTCGGCAAGAAAGCCAAAAAGCGATCGGCTGCGTCGAAAGCCAAGGCCGACGAAGCCAGAGCCGGCACGAGCAGCTAGAGCGGAACTATGTCCAACCGTCACCTCGCCCGAACGGTGGCCATGCAGACGCTGTACGAGTGGGACTTCAGCGACCGGAAGCAGAGCCTAGTCGAGCTGACGCGGCACAACCTAAAAGAGTTTGCGCCGGACTTCAACGACGGCGGTTTTTCCGAGCGGATCGTCAAGGGCGTCGAGCAGCACCGGTCGGACATCGACAAGGTCATCGAGCACTACGCGCCGGAGTGGCCGATCCAGCAGATCACCATCGTCGACCGCAACATCCTGCGTATCGGCGTCTACGAGCTGAAGTTCACCAAAGACATTCCGCCGAAGGTCGCGATCAACGAAGCAATCGAGCTGGCCAAGTCGTTCGGCGGCGAATCGTCCGGCCGGTTCGTCAACGGCGTGCTCGGCGCGGTGTTTAAGGACATGGGCGGACTGCCGCCAGCTCGTGAACGAGTCAAAGAGGCTTAGAGGTTTGGAGGTTCAGAGGCTTAGTCAGTTTCGGTCCCCCTGAACGTATGTATGATCGATTTTAAAGATCTTCGAGTTTGGCAACGATCCATCGCTCTAGTGAAACGGGTATATACGATCACGAAGAATTTTCCAAACGACGAGAAGTACGGCCTGGTAGCACAAATACGCCGCTCGGCAATTTCAATACCATCGAACATTGCCGAAGGTCATCTCCGCGGTACGAAGAAAGAGTTTAGGCAGTTTGTGGTTATCGCCAGAGGGTCATGCGCCGAATTGGAAACACAATTAGTACTGGCCCACGAACTTGATTGAATAGACGACGCCACTCAAGAAACAATCGTTCGCGATATTTCGTCCGTTGCAAAATGCTGTCTGCTCTCTACGGAAAACTTTAGTCGACAACCATTTCTTGAGTTGATACTTCTAAACCTCCAAACCACTAAACCTCCAAACTTCCAACATGCCTGACCTCACCATCTTCTCACAACTCGAATCCGCGCTGGGCGCTTCGTTTAAGAACGGCGACCTGCTGGTCCAAGCCTTTACCCACCGTTCGTACCTGAACGAGAACCCGAGCTTTAAGCTCAGCCACAACGAACGGCTGGAGTTTTTAGGCGACGCCGTGCTGGAGATGGTGGTGACCGAGCACCTGTACCACACGTTTCCCAATCCGGAAGGCGATCTGACCAACCTGCGGGCCAGCCTGGTCAACGCCAAGACGCTGGCCGAGGTAGCACTGTCGCTCGATTTCGATACCTACCTACTGCTGTCGCGCGGCGAAGCGAAAGACACGAATTCGAAAGCCCGGCATACGATCTTGGCCAATACAGTCGAGGCGCTGATCGGCGCGCTCTACCTCGACCAGGGCATGGCCGCGGCTACGCAGTTCATCGACCGGCACATTTTATCCAAGCTGGCGGGTATCGTGGCCGAGCAGAAGTACCGCGACCCGAAGAGCACCTTCCAGGAGTTCGCCCAGAAGTACGTAAACATCACGCCGGCGTACAAAGTGCTGGCCGAGTGGGGCCCGGACCACGACAAGCATTTCCGAGTCGGAGTCTACCTCGGCGGCGAAGAAGTGGCCGTCGGCGAAGGGCAATCGAAGCAGGAAGCCCAGGTGGCCGCGGCTTCCGAGGCAATCAAATCCAAAGGGTGGAGTACATGATCCCGTTAGAAGCTACTGCGGTGGCGCAATATAAGATGAAATCATGCATGAATCTTATTCGGCGTGGCTTCTAACGGGATGAACGTCCCCAACGTCCTGACCTCGGCGATTTTCCTGGCGACCTTCGCCGTGACCATCGTGGGGCTGATCAGCATCGTCTTCCCGTTTTTGCCGTCGATCCCGGTCATCTGGCTGGGCATCTTTTTGTACGGAGTCGGCACCAACTTCGAGGTCGTCGACGCCCAGTTCATGCTGCTGGTTTCGCTGCTGGCGTTCGCCACCATCTTTCTCGACTACACCACCAGTGTTTGGGGATTGAAAAAGTACCACGGCAGCGCTTGGGGAATGCTGGGCGCGGTCTTGGGCGGGCTGTTCGGCTCGCTGTTCGGAATCCTCGGCGGCTTCGTGATCGGGCCGATTTTCGGGGCGGTCGTTTTCGAAATGCTGCGCGGCCGCGATAACGTCTTCGGGATTGAGACCGACCGTTTTACCATTGTCGGGTTTATCGGCGGCACGTTGGTTAAATTCTCGGTCGGCGTGGCCATGATCGGGTTGTTTTTGTGGAAAATCATCAGCGCCGTACGGTAGCGTATGTTCCTCGAGCGACTGGAGATGCAGGGGTTTAAATCTTTCGCCAGCAAAACGGCGCTCGAGTTCGGCCGCGGCATTACCGCCATCGTCGGTCCGAATGGGTCAGGCAAATCGAACATCGCCGACGCCATCCGGTGGGTGTTGGGCGAGCAGTCGCTGAAGCTGATTCGCGGCAAGAAAGCCGAAGACGCTATTTTTGCCGGTTCGGACAAAAAAACCAAGCTGGGAGCGGCCGAGGTGTCGCTGTTTTTGAACAACGAAGACCGGGCCGCGCCGATCGATTTTTCCGAGTTGGTGATTACCCGCCGCGTCTTTCGCGACGGCACCGGCGAGTACTTGATCAACAAGCGGCCGGTGCGGCTGGCCGACATCCAAATGCTGCTGGCCAAAGCCAACTTCGGTCAGCGCACCTACTCGGTGATCGGTCAGGGCATGGTCGACTCGTTTTTAGTCACCAGCCCGCAAGAACGAAAGCATTTTTTTGACGAAGCCGCCGGCGTCCGCCAGTATCAGCTCAAGCGCGATCAGACGATCAACAAGCTGGAGCACACGCGCGAGAATCTTCGACAAGCCGAGGCCTTGCTGCAGGAAATCGAGCCCCGCCTGCGCTCGCTAACGCGGCAAGTCCGCCGGCTCGAACGCCGCACCGAGGTTGAGCAGCAGCTGACCGCAGCCCAGGTCAAGGCCTATCGCGGCACTTTGCAGGAGCTGCGATCACAGTTGAGTCGGGCGCAGCATCAACTGAGCCAGTTTGAGTCTGAGCGGGTCAAGCATGACCGGGTGGTTCAGGAGTTACATCGTCAGCTGTCTAAACTCGAACAGGAACAGTCGCGTTCCGAAGCCTTTGCCGCGTTGCAGCGCGACTACGAGCGGACCCAAGCCAATAAGAGCGTGCTGTTGGCCGAGCAAGCCGTGCTGACAGGCCAGCGGGACGCGGTCTTTGCCCAGCAGGGTAAAGTCAATGTGGTCTGGCTGGAAAAACAAGCCGCGGCCGTGGCCCAACAGCTGGCTGAGGTAGTGGCCGAAGCGACCGGTTTAGAGCACGGCCTGGGCGTGGAGCAGTCAAAACTGACCGCCCTGGAGGCCGAGGAAGCCGGGCGCCGGAAGGCCTACGAGCGGCTAGAAGCTGAGGTGCACGATATTCACGCCGCTTTGGCGCACGGCGCCGTGACCTTGCCCGAGGTGCAGCGAGAGTTCACTGAGTTCGTCGGGTTTGAGCAAGCCTTCGTGGCTGAGCTGCGCGGCGTAACCGCCCCCGAGCAGCTGGCCAAGCTGCAGCGACGAGCCGACGAACTTGATCAGCGGACGGAACGATTGGCCGCGCGGCTGGAGCGGATCGGCGCGACCGTCACGGCCGAGCAGGTCGTCGAGTTGCAAGACAAAGTCCGGCAAGCACTCAGTTTTCGAGAAGCGGCGACGCAACGCGCCAACGATTTGCGGCTGTCTGTCCGGCTGAAGATGGAGAAGGTGGCGCAGCTGCAGCACGCCCGCCAGCGATTGGAAGAAGAGCGCGACCGGCTCGATCGCGAGCTGGCGCGGGCCCGAGCCGAGACCGAGGAAGATGCGGCTGCGACGTCCAGAGAACAGTCCGAAGCTTTGGCTAAAAAAATCGCGGCGGTCGACAAACGACTGGCCGCGGTGACGGCCGAGCTGCAACGGTTCAACGAAACCGAAACCAAGAAGCGCGACGAGCTGTTCCGGGTTCAGCGGGAGCTGCGTACGGCCCAAGACCAGCTCAACCAAGTGGTCACCAAACAAAACGAAGTCAAGATTGAGGTTGCTCGCTTGGAAACTCGACTGCAAGACGTGGAACGAGAAGTCCGTGAAGAGGTCAAAGAGCAGGCTTGGTCTCCGATCTTTGACAGTCGCGAGTCAACCGCGCCGCCAACGCCCGAGCAGCTCGACGAAGTTCAGCGCTTTAAGCACCAGTTGGGGTTAATCGGCGGCCTGGACGAAGGCGTGGAGCAGGAGTATACGCAGACTAACGAACGCTACACGTTTTTAAAAACTCAGTACGACGATTTGATCAAAGCCTCGGCCCAGCTGGAAGCCGGTATTGTCGAGCTCGATCAGACCATAAAAGAGCGGTTCGACGACGCCTTTCATAAAATTAACCAGGAGTTCGGCAAGTTTTTCAAATCGTTATTCAGCGGCGGTTCGGCCAAACTGGTGCTGCTGCGTGAGGAAGTGGTGGCCGAACCGGACGCAGAAGCTGAGGAGGACGAAACTGACGACGATCAGGGTGAGGTAGACAAAAAAAAGCCGGCTCAAGGCGAGAAGGTCGTGACCGGGATTGAGATTCAAGCCACGCCGCCGGGCAAACGCCTGAAGGGCATTGCCATGCTGTCCGGCGGCGAACGGGCGCTGACGTCGATTGCCCTGATCTGCGCCATTATTTCTAATAATCCCTCGCCGTTTGTGGTGCTGGACGAAGTCGACGCTGCCCTCGACGAAGCCAATTCACAGCGTTTTGCCGCGATTCTGGCGCACCTGGCCAAGCAAACCCAGTTCGTGACCATTACCCACAACCGGGCGACCATGGAAAAGGCCAACATTCTCTACGGCGTAACCATGGGCGACGACGGGGTGTCGCGGATGCTGTCGGTCAAGCTGGAAGAGGCGGAGCACGTGATTAAGCGGTACGGGAATCGGTAACTTCGAATACCGCGAATGAACGCGAATAATTCGAATGACTACATTCGTAACATTCGCATAATTCGCAGAGTTCGTAGATTCGTTGAACTTAATGACTTGACGTAATTTAGACAATGGTGTAAATAGGAATCGTCGGTGGCGTAAGCAGCCACCGGTTTATTTTATGGGTAGAATGTGGACCATCAGAAACGACGTTGTGGAAAAAGACCTGTCGTACAGGCTGGTCGGTATTTTCTTCAAGATCCATCGTGATCTAGGGCGGTTCTGTAGAGAACGACAGTATTGCGATGCCCTAGAGCTTGAATTTAAACGCAATCACGTTCAATTCAACCGAGAATATCCGTACGCCGTGGCCGGAAGACTATCAAATCGAGTTGATTTTGTGGTCGAGAACAAGATAATTATTGACGTCAAGGCTAAACCAATCATCCAGCAGAGGACTTCCACCAAATGAGACGCTATTTGCAGAGTGCGAATATCAAACTCGGTATGATAGTTAACTTTCAATCAAAGTATCTGTACCCAAAAAGAGTACTATACTCGAATGATTCGCGGTATTCGCGTGATTCGTAGGTGTTCGTAAGAAGTACATGGCCAAACTTAAACCATGCGGACCTTGGCTTTAGCCAGACGAATTTCCGGCCGCGGTTGGACGTTGTGCTGGCGGCCGAAGACTTGAACCACCAGGGTGGTGCGCTTGCCGTAGAAGTAACCGTCAACGACGGCCACGCCCACATGGGTGTAGCGCTGACTGAGTAGATTGCGACGGTGCGGCGTCGACGCCATGAAGCCTCGAACAGCCGGACGCGCGCCGGCAAAACCGAGCGCCAAATTTTCACCCAGGTGCGTGAACCGCGCGCGGACGCCGAGTGACTGGCGCAGCGATTGATTTCCAAAGACATGGCCGAAGTACTGGGCGCGCACTAAGCTGCGGGCTTTGCGGTAGGCGGCCTGCTGCAGCGTCCGACTCTGACGCAACGGCGCTAGGTCACGCGCCGAGCGTTCCCGGTTGACCCG
>JACQKI010000051.1 GCA_016204645.1 Candidatus Kerfeldbacteria bacterium | reverse complement strand
TGATGCCGACGCATTTCAGCCGGGCGCCATGGTCAAAGTCACCGGCACCTCGAAGGGTCGGGGTTTTCAGGGCGTGGTTAAGCGGCATCACTTTGCCGGCGGACCGGCCAGCCACGGCCACAAGGATAACCTTCGAGCACCCGGCTCGATCGGCGCGACCTGGCCGCAGCACGTGACCAAAGGGACTCGCATGGCCGGCCGGATGGGCGGGGAGCAGGTGTCGGTCCGGAACCTGGAAGTCGTCGAGGTGGTTCCGGATCAGCACCTGTTACTGGTCAGCGGCGCCGTGCCCGGTCCGCGTCACGGCATTGTCTTTGTCCAGTCAGCCTGACGGCCATGGTTAAGGTTCCAATCTACAACCTGGAAGGCAAGGAAGTCGGCGTCAGAGCGCTGCCGGATCGAATTTTTGGGGTCAGCGTTTCGCCGGCCTTAGTCGAGCAAGCGGTGGTCGCCCAGCGCGCTCAGGGCCGCGCGACCGTGGCGCACACTAAGACGCGAGCCCAAGTTCGCGGCGGCGGGAAAAAGCCGTGGCGCCAGAAAGGCACTGGTCGGGCTCGCCACGGTTCGATCCGGTCGCCGATCTGGAAGGGCGGCGGCGTGGCTCACGGCCCGCGACCAGAACGGAACTACTCCCTTAAACTCAACCAGAAAGCCAAGCAGAAAGCATTATTCATGGTTTTGTCAGACAAGGTCGCGTCGAAGCAGCTGGTCTTAGTCGATAAGCTCGAGTTGCCGTCGATCAAAACTAAAGCCTTCGCTCAGCTCCTGAAGAAGCTGCCCGTGGCCGCTTCGACCTTGCTGGTGTTGCCGGCTAAAAACCAGCAGTTGGAAAAATCATCGCGCAATATTCCGGGCGTGACCCCGATCCAAGGGCACAGTTTGAACGTGGTTGACGTGCTCCGCCACCGCAGCCTGTTGATGCCGGAGCAGGCCGTCGAGGTGATCGAGCGGACCTACCGTCACGGCCAGCCGTTAGAAAAATCCCATGGGACTGCTTGACCGATTCAAATCGAAGAAAGACTCCTTCGGCAAGAACAAGAAGCCGAAGCACGTGGTTGCGCCTAAATCGAAAGGCGACCAGCGGGAGCAGCAGCGCCGGCAGTTTGCGGCCGTGCCGGCGGCCGGAGCCGTCGACCGACCGGCGGTCACGAAGGACGACCGTCCGTCCGACCGGCGGTCAAAGCGTTCGACCGATACTGGTCCGGCCTACCGTATTTTGCTACGGACCGTGGTGACTGAGAAAGCGACGCGGTTGCAAACCGGCGGCCAGTACGTCTTCGCCGTGGCGCCTTCGGCCAACAAGCTCGAGGTCAGCCGAGCGATTCACCACCTGTACGGTGTCCGTCCGACCCGGGTCAACATTATCAACGTCGGCGGTAAATTTACCCGCTACGGCCGAACGTCCGGTCGGACCAAGGCCTGGAAAAAAGCGGTGGTTACCGTGCCGACTGGCCAGAAACTTGATATTAGCGGAGCCTAGCCATGCCGGTTCGAATCTACAAACCGACCAGCCCCGGACGACGCAAGTCATCGGTCAGCACGTTCCAAGAAATTACCAAGCACGAACCGGAGAAGGCGCTGATTGTCAGCTTGCCGTCGAGAGCCGGTCGCAACGTGCAGGGGAAAATCACAGTCCGTCACCAGGGTAGCGGTCACAAACAGTACTATCGGTTGGTTGACTTTAAGCGCGAGCGGTACGACCTACCGGCTACCGTCAAGGCCATCGAGTACGATCCAAACCGATCGGCCCGGCTGGCGCTGCTGGAGTACTCGGACGGCGAAAAACGCTACATCCTGGCGCCGCTCGAGTTGCAGATAGGCATGCGGGTTGTTTCCTCACACACGGCCGTCCCGATTCAAGCCGGCAACCGCGCCCCGCTGGAAAAAATTCCGGTCGGACAGCTGGTCCACAACGTTGAGCTGACGCCGGGCAAGGGCGGAGAGATCGTCCGTTCCGCCGGTACGGCGGCCACCTTGATGGCGATTGAAGGAGATTTTGCGCACCTTAAGCTGCCGTCCGGCGAAGTCCGGATGGTGCCGCGACAGTCGGCCGCCACCATCGGTCAGGTTAGCAATGTTGACCACTTCAACGTCCGCTGGGGTAAGGCCGGGCGGATGCGTCACCGGGGCATTCGGCCATCGGTGCGCGGTAAGGCGATGAACCCGGTTGATCACCCGCACGGCGGTGGCGAGGGCGTCAACCCAATTGGCTTGAAGTATCCGAAAACGCCATGGGGTAAACACGCGCTCGGCGTCAAGACGCGACGCAAGCACCGGCGCTCTGATTATTTAATCATCCGTCACCGTCA
>JACQKI010000010.1 GCA_016204645.1 Candidatus Kerfeldbacteria bacterium | reverse complement strand
TGTTGATGAAGAACTGCGAGAAGACGCCGGGGTAGCGGGCCAAGGTGGCGGACAGCTTGGCGCCGCCGTCGACTTCGTCGGCGATTTCCGAAATGATGATTTTGAAGTTGATGTTTTCGGTCTGCTTGACCAGGATGCGCAGGGCCTGGACGATCGGGACGGTGGCCGAGATCATGACTGCCAGCTGCCGGGCGAACAGGACCACGTCCTTGCGCGGCACGCGCTTCAGAAATCCGAACGACGACTGGAACAGCGTCAAGCGCTTCCGCTCGTTGACCGACAAGACCACCAGGTCCTTTTCCTTGAGCACGTCCTGGGCGACCTTCTCGGTCGGCGCTTCGACGGCCCCGACGATGACCTGGCCCTCTAAGTCACGCGCTTTGTAGTCGAAAATAGCCAAAGTGGTAGGGGTTTAGGCGATTAGGTAATTAGGTGGTTAGCATTGCATCGACCGCCCGAGTGTCCTAATTTCCTAACAACCTAAGCTCCTAACTTCCTAGTTCCTCGACATCATTTTCAAATTATTTCTGTCCACGGCGTAGGCCAGCGCGTCGTCCATCAGGATTTCACCGGTTTTGACCAGCTCGGCCAGGCCGCGGTCGAGCGAAATCGTGCCTTCCTCGCGGCTGGTTTGCAGGATGTTCTGCAGCTGGTACAGGGCGCCGTCGCGGATCACCGCCCGGATCGGCGCGGTCGGCACCATCACCTCGGCCACCATGATCCGCCCGCCGCCGACGCGCGGCAGCAGCCGCTGGCTGACGATCCCCTGCAAGTTGCCGGCCAGCTGGGCCCGCACCTTGACCTCGTACTCGGGCGGGGCGCTGTTGATGATGGTTTCCACGGTCTTCATCACCGAATCGGTGTTCATGGTCGAAATCACCAGCCGCGACGACTCGGCCGCGTTGAGCACGGCCTGGATGACGGCCGGATCTTCCATCTCGCCGACCACGATCAGGTCGACGTCCTCCCGGCTGGCGGTCTCCAGCGCCTGCTCGAACGATTTGGTGTCGCGGCCGACTTCGCGTTGCTCAATGAAGCTCTTGTCGTTGACGTACAGGTGCTCGATCGGCTTCTCGATGGTCACCACGTGGGCGTTGCGGGTTTTGTTAATTTCATTGACCAGCGCGGCCATGGTCGCGGTCCGGCCCGAACCGAACGGACCGGTGATCAAGACCAGGCCTTTGGTCAACTGCGCAAAGCCCTGGACGATCGGCGGCAAACCCAGCTCGGTCAGCGTTTTGATTTCGTTGCTGATCAGGCGCAAGCTGGCCGCCAAGAATCCGCGCTGGTAGAACATCGAAACTTTGAAGCGGATGCGGTTCTCCAAAGTGAAGGCCACCACGGTTTCGCGGTCGCGGTCGAGGGCTTGGCGCTGGTCGGCCGTCAAAAATGTTTCGATCACCACGTCCATGAACTCCGGCGTAATCACCTGCTCCTGCTCGAGCACGTTCAGCTTGCCGTCCACCCGGATGATCGGCGGATTGCCGACGGTCAAGTGCAAATCGCTGGCTCGGTACTCGGCGGCGGTGGTTAGGATGCGCTGGAGGACGATGGTTTGACTGGTTGGCATGTGGACAGGAGTTAGGCGTTAGGTAGTTAGGGGGTTAGGGGGTTAGGCGAGGAGAGAGTTATCAGTAACATTATTGCTGCTAACTGCCTAACACCTAACCGCCTAAGCTCCTAACCTCTCAACAATCGCTTGACCTTGTCGATCACTTCGCTCGGCATGAAGTGGGCCTTAATCAGGTAGTCGGCCGCGCCCAGGTTCAAGCCCCGCTCCACGTCGTTGCGCTGGCCCAGGTTGGTCAGCAGCATGACCGGTATCTCGCGGGTGGCCGGATCTTTTTTCAGGCCTTCCAGCACGCCGAAACCGTCCATGACCGGTAGCACGATGTCCAGCAAGATGACGTCCGGCAGCCAGTCTTGGGCCTTCTTCAGGCCGTCTCGGCCGTCGCCGGCCAGTTCGACCTCGAACCCCTCCAGGCTGAGCTTCGTCAGGTACATGCCGGCCAAAAACGTGTCGTCTTCGACGACCAGCACTTTCGGCTTACCGCTCTTGTTGTGAGTTGGTTTCCTAGCCATAGGTGTGAGCTTATAGTTTTTACGCCCTGGTCGCATCCCAGACTTCTTCGGCAGTGGTAACCCCGCGCAGGGCTTTCAGGATCCCGTCCTGCCGCATCGAGAACATGCCCTGCTGAATGAATTGGCTGCGCAAGTTGTCCATCACGTTGCCGCCGGCGACGATTATCTTTTGGACTTCGGGCGTGACGGCCAGCACCTCGGCAATCGCCACCCGGCCTTTGTAGCCGGTATTTTCGCAGCGGACGCAGCCCTGGCCGCGGCGGAAGGTCAACGGCTTGGTCAGCTTGATGCTTTCCGGCATGTTCGTTTTTCCGACGCGGTCCAGCTCCTGCCATACCTCCTGCTCGAGCCGCTCGGGGATCTTCGTGTCTTTGACGCAGTGCGGGCAGACGCGGCGGACTAAGCGCTGCGCCATGACCACGTTCAGCGACGAGGCGATCAGGAACGGCTCGATCTTCATGTCGATCAACCGCGGAACCGCGCCGAAGGCGTCGTTGGTGTGCAGGGTGGAAAAAACCAGGTGGCCGGTCAGGGCGGCGTGGACCGCCAGTTCGGCCGTTTCCGTATCGCGGATTTCGCCGACCATGACGATGTCCGGGTCCTGCCGCAGAATCGATCGCAAGCCGGCGGCGAAGGTCAACCCGACCTCGGCGTTGGTCTGCGCCTGGTTGACGCCCTTCATGAAGTACTCGACCGGATCTTCGAGCGTAACGATGTTGACGCCTTCCTCGTTCAGCAAGTTGATCAGGGCGTAGAGCGTGGTCGACTTTCCCGAGCCGGTCGGACCGGTGATCAGGAACATGCCGTGCGACTTGCGGACGTTCTCCTTCATCGCCTCGAGTCCATTGCCCTCGAAGCCGAGCGCGTCGAGATTGATCAGGTTGGTCGAGGTGTCGAGGATCCGCATCACCACTTTTTCGTTGCTGACCAGCGGCAAGGTCGAAATCCGGTAGTCGATATCGCGTCCCTCGATCACCATCCGGAAACGGCCGTCCTGGGGGATGCGCGTTTCGTCGATCTTGAGATTCGACAACACCTTGATCCGGGCGACGATCGCCTGGTGGACGTTTTTCGGCAGGACCAGCGAGGTGTGCAAAATGCCGTCGATTCGGAAACGGACGCGCGTCTCATCGGCCACCGGCTCGATGTGGACGTCGGAGGCCTTGCCCTCGACGGCGTGCCGGAGGATGACCGACACCATTTTCGAAACCGGCGCCGTCTTAACCACTTCCTCCAGCCCTTTCTCGTCGACGCGCAGCATCTTCTGCTGCAGCTGGCTCTCTTCCTCGGCGCCTTTCAGGGCCTCCTCGACCTCGGCCGACAGGCTCTCGTACTGGCGGATGATGTACTTCAGGCTGGACAGCGAGGTCAGGTAGTACTTGATCCGAAACCGATTTTTCCGGGCGATGAACTCAACCGCTTCCAGGGCTTTAAAGTTGGACGGGTCGACCATGGCGATCGACAGCTCGTCGCCGCTCTTGTTGAAGGCTACCATCCGGTAGTTTTCGGCCAGCTCTTTCGGAATGACGTTCAGGATCTCGGCCCGGACCACGCGGCCGAACAGGTCGATGTACGGGATGTTGAAGAGCTTGCTCTTTTCCCGGACCAGGTCTTCTTCGCGGACCAGGTTTTTGAGTTCGATCAGCTCGTTGACCGGCCGCTGCGACTGCTGGCTTTCGGCCAGCAGCTGTTGGGCCTGCTCCTGGCTGACTAGGTTGTCGGCCAGCAGCAAGTCGAGCAGGGTCGTCTCGGGGCTGAGCTGGGCGGTGGTCGTCGGCATGGTTACTGGGCGCGGAAAGGGTTAGGGTTACGCTGGCTGGCGTTGACGTTGGCGTCCGGAATCGGCGGCGTGCCTTCGAGGTAGTCGTGGAGGGCGCGGAACTGCTCGGTGGTGTAGAGCTCTTCGCCGAAGGTGGAGTAGATCGGCAAGTCGCTGCCCCGGAAAGATCTGGTCGGAACCTGCACCGATGTTTGACTGGGCCGCTGCAGAATCAGCAGCGTGATAACTCCACCGGCCACGACCGCGATCAATGCGGTTGTCAAGATCAGCGTCCGCTTCGGGTTTTGTTTCTGGACCAGTGCCATAGTGCCTTTAGGAAGCCGCGCCGGTATCGAGGTAGTAAGCCTTGACGCTGAGCGAGTAGGTGGTCGTGCCGCTGGCCTGTTCGGCGCCCTGGCCGGCTGCGTCGGTCACCGGTTTGAAGGTAATCGATTCCAGGTCGAACACCCTGACGCTGCGTTCAATCGCCCGCAGCAGCTGCTTGAACGATTCGTAGGTGAACGGCCCGGACAGGCTGAAGCTAACGTTCTGGATCTGGACGGTTCCGGATGAAGTCGTGACCGGGGCGCTGGCGTCAGCCGTCGGCGATCGACGGGCGCCGGCGGCAGCCGCGGTTTGGCTAGCCACCAAGCTCGAACCTTTGGTTACGGACACTGAATCGAGCTGCATCTGAACCTGGCGGGCCAGCGCCTGAATGGTCAAAAACAGGTTGCCCTGGTCCGGTTCGAGCGGCAGCATGCGTTGGCTCTGGATGGCTTGGGCCGCCTTGACCTGGCGGTAGCGATCGACCATGGCCGTCAACCGATCGAGGTACGCCTGCCGGTCCCGCAGCCGCTCGTTCTCGTTTTGCAAGGCTAGAATTCCGACCAGCCGTACGCTCTCGAACTGCGGCTTAATCAGCAGCCAGTAGCCGAGCACGGCCACCAGCGCGGCCGCCGCCATCAAAACAAAACGGAAGTAGGTGGTCAGCAGGTCGGCGGTCAGTTTTCGGAGTGTGGGCGGAACGTTCATGGGTTGACGGTCGGACCGGTTACACCGGCCACGGTTGCGTCGATCGGCCGGTAAAAGGCAGTCGGCGCCAGCGTGAAATCGGCCACGAAGCTGTAGCGGTTCGTACCGTCTTTCTCCCGGTTGACGGTATCGATGGTCACGGTTTTCACCAGCTCGCTCGCGCGCTGGTACACGGCCAGCTGCTGGAGGATGGTTTCGATGTCCGGCGCAGAACCGACTAGGTTGAGGGTACCGGTCACGTCGGCGGTGATGCCCGAAGGGTAGTTGACGCTGGGGAGCGTGTACCGTTCGAACAGCTCCAGCAGCTTGGTCCAGTAGACGTGCCGATTGAGGAGCTGGCGCACCACGTCGTTCGAGGCTTTGAGCGTGATCGCCTGGCGCTGTTCCTTTTCCAGTGATTTTATCTTAGCGATCACCTCGGCCACTTCCACCCGCTTCTCGTTCGTTCGCCGCACCTGCGTTTCCTTCCACAGCAGCAGCGGGACGTCGATGATTCCGACCAGCAGCGCCGTGGCCAGCGCGGTCAGCCCGAGGGTGGTCAGTTTCTGCTGCGGGTTGAAGGTCGAAACCAGTTCGGCCGGCAGCAGGTTGACGCTGCCGCTCTCGGCCGGAGCGGCGGCTGCGCGGCCCGGCCGGCGCGGGGGCGGTGGGATGTTGAGCGTCCGGCGCGGAGGAGGAGGCGGTGCAACCGGCGGAATGCCGGTCGCCGATTTTAATGCCGGCCGGACAGGCGGCGGTTCGTTCCAGGCCGGCAACTTCGGCAGCGGCGGAAACTCGCCTGGCGGCGGGCCAGTCGGACTGAAGCTGGCCGGCGGCGGCGGTCGGCGCTTAGCCGGACCTCCGGTCATGGCAGGAATGTCGGCGAATATGTCTTCTGGTTCTGGTCCGGCGCTGGCTGGCGCGTCCGGTGCACGCTTGGCGCCCGGTTGGGCAGCGGCGCGCGGCAATGGACGGTTAGCCGGTTTCTTCGGCGTCCGCCCGCGCCAGAGCGAGCGGATCCACAAGCCAATCCCTGACGGCTTGCGGAGCTGGTTGGAAGTTTCGCTCCGGGCATCCGGGCTCGAGTACTCAACCGGCGCCGGCGGCACAGCTTTCGGTTTGCTTCGTCGCGGCTCGTCTTGCCGGGTGTCCGATAAGAGATTGATGTCGGGCATAAACGTTAGGGCGTGATAATTTCACGCATCGCCAAACCGATCGCGACCGTAAAGCGCGGACCGATCTCGTCGAGCGCCGGCTTTAAATCTACCGGGTAGATGACTCTCGCCCAGGGGTCGCCGATGAAGACTTTCATGTTGAGGGTGGTGGCCAGGTACTCGGGCAGGTTGGTCAGGAAGGCCGAGCCACCGGACAAAATGATTTTCTCAATTGGTTTTTCGCCTTGGTTGTGGTAGAGGTTGAAGACGTAGCGGATTTCGTTGACGATCGAGGAGACCACGAACTCGATGGCCCGCGGTATCTGCCCGCCCTGGATTTGTTCACCGCCGATGCCGACGTCGCGCTTGAACTGCTCGGCACGCTGCTGGTCGACGTTCAGGCTATTGGCAATGGCTTTGGTGATGGTGTCGCCGCCGACGTCGATCGACCGGTTCAACAGCGGAATGCTGTTGACCGTGATGGTAATGGTGGTGGCGACCGCGCCGATGTCGACGATCATGAACGATCCGGGTTCGCCCCCGAGCAGCGATCGCTCCAGGGCGAACGATTCGGTTTCCAGGCTGACCAGACGCAGGTTGGCGCCTTTGAAAATGTCGATGTACCGCTTGACCAGGGTTTTGGGCGCGGCGGTCAGCAGCACCCGCAGGTTCTTCGGCCCGCGTTCGGCAGCCGGATGCTCGGCCAGTTGGCTGCTCGGCGCCGGCGGCGTTTCCCGATCTTTATCTTTCAGCAGGCGCCAGTCCAAGACCATTTCCTCGATCGGCATCGGCACGAACTTTTTCGCTTCCCAGCGCACGGCCGCGTACAGATCTTTGCGCGGCATGACCGGCAAGCTGACGATCGACGAGAATACCGCGAAGCTCGGGAGGGCGGCGACGACCCGGTCAGACGTGGCTCGTGAGCGCTTAATCAAGTCGCGCAGCGCGGTTGCCACCAACCCTTGCTCTTGGGCCGAATCGAGCTTGACGACGTTGGTCGGCCGCTCGATGAAAGCGTAGGTCACGAGCTTCGGACGCCCGCCTTCGTTGCGGAACTCAACCACCTTGACGCTCGAGGTGCCGATGTCAACGCCGAGGTAGCTTGCCTTGCTCCCGAGCAGTGCCATAGCAGCGACTTACCCGGCCAACCACGCAAAATTCATGTCAAAATTATAGCACAAAAAATCGTCTCTGTCCACTCCATGTTTTTCATGCTTCACCTCACGCGCCGACCCCGCCCGCCTTAGTCCCGCCACGGCGGGACGGGGCCGGTAAATCGGCATGCTACATAAATTCTCAAAACCTCAATCCTAAATCTTTCAGCACCTCGCGCTAAGTTCTCTAAACTCAATCTTCCATCTCCAATCTCCCAATTCCTCACCCTAACCACCTAATAACCTAACAGCCTAAAATCCTAGGGCACCACTTCTTGCAAGTTCGGCAAACCTTGCGACAGGGCGGATAAGCCGGGCGGCGTGTTGGCTTGCAGTCGGCCGTCGTAGATGATCACCTCGGCCGGTTCCTGGCCGCTGAACCCGCCGCTGTACTTGCGTTGGAAGTTGAACTTTCCGGCCACCATCACGCCGCTAGCTACCAGCTGAATATCCGGTTCAGTTGAGACCGTGGCGATAGTTTTTTCGGTGTAGTACGCGCCGACAATTTGCGCGACTGACGACGCAATCGTGATGTCGCCTTTAACGATGAAGGCGGCTGAGGGCAGCTGGCGACGGTTGGCCAAAGTACTGGCCGTACCGTAGGTGATGTTTGACTGAATGATGAGGTTGCCGTCGACCACGATGGTGCCGTGGCCGAGCTGGCCGACCGCCGCCGGATCAAACCGCAGATCCTTGTCAATCGTCAAATCGCCTTGGATGTGGTAGACGCGGCCGCGAAGGATAGTCGCGCACGGATCGCCGCTGCAACCCAGCAGCGCCTGCGTTCCGCTGCCGGAAACAATAACCTCGTCGCCGTACTTATTCTTAGTGAGCGCGGTGACCGGGGTGGTCAGGCCGACGATGTCCAGCTCGCCGATCTCGGTGGTGTAGCGGTTCTCGGCCTGCGGCAGCGGGAAGACCTGCGCACTCGGCGTTAAGAAGTTTGTGCCGGCGCTGGTGCAGAAGTTGGTGATGGTCCGAGCCGCGACTAAACGGTAGGTGGCGTTGCAGGTCGGGCCGGTCGGAAAGCTCGGAGCGCGGGCGGTGGTGGAACTGCCGATGTCGCCGCCGGAGTAGACGTCGCCGAAGCGCGTTTGTAAGAAAACCCGGCCGCCGAGGCTGACCCGACCGAAATCAATCCAGCCCAGGTCGCGGCTGTAGGCAAAACCGCTGAGCTGCTTGGTATCGTCCTGGTCTAATGATATTCCGTACGTGCTGCAACTGGCGCAGGTCGTACACAGCGCACCGAAAATGCACTTTGTGCCGCCGGCGCCGAACGCCGGGCAATCGCTGTCACTGAAGCAAATGTCCCCGCCCAGATTATTGGAGAGGTCGCAGTGGCCGAAAACTTGACACGAATTTGCACCGCACTGGCTGTTGTCCCGGCATGGATTTAAGCTTGTCGTACAAAGCTTAAGCGTGCAGCCGTTGCAATCACTGCAAGCCTGCTGCGTTGGTGTTGAATCGTTTTTCAGGTACGCATTGCAAATCTTGCAGGTCTCGTCATTGTATACGAGGTTTCCGCTGTCAGCGCAGGCAGCGCACTGCACGGCTAAGCCGTTTAAGGTTACGGAATCTCCTCGCAGGCGCACCCAGCCGGCTTCGGCATCGTTGCCGCCCGGCGCATTGGCGTAGCTGCACGTCCCGCCGCTGCCGCCGCAATCGCCGTCCTTGAAACAGGCCAGCTTTGAAACCGTGCACTGCCCAAGCTGCAGCCGGGCCCAGCCGCTGATCGCGCCGGTCGCGCTGTCGTACCGGGCTGTAAAGGGCTGGCTGTTGTCGAAGTTGGATGAGGCCGGCGGCGTGCCGGTCACGGTTTTGTCGAACGACAGCCAGCCGCTCGACCGGCAGGCCAGCGGGTTCTGGCTGCAGGAAACCTTGCAGTCCTTGCTGGTGATGCAGCGGACGCCCTGGTTCTGCGCGCACGTGCCGTAGCATTGGCTCGAGCTCGAGCACAGCCTGGCAGTACCGCTGTAGCACTGGCCGAGGGTCGTATCGCATCCAAGGCTGAACTTACAGCTCTTATTCGAACCGGTACACTGGCTGTCAGAAGAACACGCAGCGGGTAAGGCGCAGGTGTCGGACGGCGTGTTGTTAGGTACGCACAGCTCGCCACTGGCGCACTGGCTGTTGCCGGTGCACGGTTGGTGGCTGTTCTGACACCACTTACGGCAAATGTTAGGGCCCTTGCATTCGATCGTCGGGTTGAGAGTGCAAAACTGCGTGGCGCAAACGCCCGAAACCGAGCTGGTGCACGGCCCGTAGTCGACCGTTTCAGTCACGTCCTGGCTGCCCAGCCAGGCGCTGCCCGACATCACGCCGGTGACGCAAGGCTGGCCGCCGCAGTCGGCCGGTCCAGTGCAGCTCTTAGCCAAGTTGTTGCTGCACTGGCCGTAGGTCGAATCGGTGTTGACGCTGACGCCGAAGCTCGAGGGCTGAGAGGCGCAGCTGCCCTGGTTGCCGCAGTTGAAGTCGATCCAGCCGACCGGGTCGCTTTGGTTCGTGGACGTGCCGATCCAGGCCCAGCCCGCGAGGTTTCCCGGATTCAGGCGCAAGATGGCAGCCCGCCCCCCGACCGGCTGGTCGCCGACCGCCCAGATGTGGTGCGGGTCGGTGGCAGTGATCGACCGCAGAGCCGCGGCCACTGGCGGCTTCTGCGGCTGCCAGCTGTCAGCCGGCACGCCGCCCAGTAGATCGAGCGTATTCCGGTACACGACTGCGCCGCCGGCCGCGGCGTCGCCGACCGCCCAGATGTCGACCGCGTCGAAACCCGCGGCCGCAGCTTCGTTGACCGGGGTGACCGTAATATTGTCGCAGGCGATTTTTGCGCCGACGTCCGCAAAGCAGACGACTTCGAGCGTCTGGCCGGCGTCGTTCGGTACTGGGACTCCCGAATGCGGCGGATTGCCGCTGTAATCGTAATTGCGCTTGGTCACCACCGCTGAAAAATCTTTCCAGTCGCCCTCGCACAGCGTGCCGGCTGCCTGGTTAATGCAGCTCTGGTTCGTCGTGCACGACACTGCCGGAAAGCCCTGGCACGTGCCGCTGCCCACGCCGCTGAGTCGGTCGGTCTGAAAGAGGTTGGTTTCGTAACCGCAGCTGGCGAGCGTATCCAGGGAATTTTTGCACCGCGTCATGATGCCGGCGTGCGGCCGCTGGTTCCAGCGCGGATCGGCGGCAGTGTAGCGGTCGAACTGGTCGGTGAACGACACTTTGTACTTGCCGGTCACGCGGTAGGCCGTGCCCTGCAGCTGCGTCAGCGGAATTTCCTGCGCTACTTCCGAAGCCGGCAGGTTTTGTACTGACGAAAGAAGGTTTGGACTGCAAGCACCCGGGTTACCCCCGCAGTCAGGCGCAGCC
>JACQKI010000050.1 GCA_016204645.1 Candidatus Kerfeldbacteria bacterium | reverse complement strand
CGCCGTTGATCGTTAAGGTGGTCAGTGCCGTGACGATGACGGTTGAGGGGCGGTACTACCACGAGACGGGTGAAGCGGTCGGTTCCGGACCCTTGCCCCCGACCGTCGGGCAGACGACGACCTACCAGATAAACTGGTACGTGGGCAACGTTATGAACGAACTCAAAGATTTGACGGTCACGGCCGTCGTACCGAGCCACGTTACGTGGACCGGTAAAGGAATCTCGACCACCGCTGGCAGCGTGACGTTCGATGCTGCCTCCCGGACCGTTTCCTGGTCGCTCAACCGGTTGCCCAAAGGCGCGGCCAGCACGGCGCGCGCGATAGCGGCTGACGTTGAACTGTCGATTACGCCGACCGCAGACGACGTCGGCTCAATCCTGATCCTGCTCGAGCAGTCAAAGCTGACGACGACCGACAGTTTTACCGGGACGAAGATCGAGGTCGTTCGCGATCGCGTTACTACCGACCTGTCGTCCGACGCAAATGCCGCCGGTCGGGGCGCGGTCGTTGCAGGCTAGCCCGTAGCGAACGGCACTGAACCTCGAGGTCAGTGCCGTGGTTTGGGACGCGCGAATTCGTTCAGGAAACGGATGAGGTGCATCACCATCGAGTAGACCGAGAGCGCGATGCCGATTACCAAGAAGAGCTGAGCGAGAGCTGCCGGAGCTATCAGCCGAAAGCAGGTGCCGACGACGTAGCCCCAGGTTTTCACCTTGCCACTGCGGTTGGGCCGGCCGTCGTACCCGAACCGTCGCAGGATGATTCCACCGGCCAGTCGGACGAGCTCGAGGAGACCGGCGACGGCCAGCAAGTCTCGAACGTCGCGGTAGACGATTGAGACGCCGATGAACGTCTGCAAGTTGAAGGCCGTGTCGACGGACGTCTCAAACTTCATGCCGCTTTCGCTCTCGAGCTTCTTCTTGCGTGCAACGTATCCATCGATCACATCCGTGCTCCAGATCGCCAGTGCGGTAGCGATTGCTGCCCACGGACGGTGGAACAGAATCAGCACCATCGGCGCGGGCGAAGCGAACATCCGGATGCTCGTCCAGTCGTCGGGCGTCAGGTGGCGAAACAGCAATCGGCCGGGCGGCGTCCGTTTGAAGAACCAATCGAGCACTGCATCGATGGTGTCGCGAAGTCGGTCGACGGCGTACCGCATGGGTTGGTCGACGCTTCTGGTCCAAAGGGCTGCGGTCTGCGACCGCAGCGTGTCGAGCGTTCGGTGCATTCCGCATTCCTCCAGGTTTGGGTCGAACGAGCTTGTCCGGTAAAACAGCCTGAGCTTAAACGTCGCCCGGCGCAGTGTCAAGTACATTTTTAGAACCGTTCCAGATTGAGAAGGTCTTGGTGTTGTGTTAGAATACGACCAATGGCGGCAGGGCAAACACCACCGAGCATCGCCGAAAAAGCCGCGCGCTTCATTCTCCGCGACGTGCTGTTTGACGCGGTTCGATTTCCGGTCTGGTGGTACACCACCGGCACCGCCAACGCCTGGCGATTCGTTCGGCACGAGTGGCTGTCGATACTCGATCGTTTGTCGCTCCGAATTCTATTCCGGAACTTACTGAAGCCCATGTACGGCGATTACTCGCGGAGCGGTCGGATTATCAGCCTGTTCATGCGGTTGATCGTTTTTGCGTTCAACAGCCTGGCGTTTTTCGTGTGGGCTTGCTTGCTGCTCGCGGCGTTTGTGGCGTGGCTGGCGGTTTTGCCCCTGACCGTCTACCAGATGATTGTTCGACTGGTCGGATAAGATGCAAGCGCCGGCCGACTTCCAGGTTACGTGTGGTCGATGCCAGGGACACGGTCGAACTGACGATGGGCAGTGTCCCGACTGCGGCGGTCACGGCATCCGGCGCTGGTCGAACGGTGCTTGGTTGGCCTGGGGCCGGCCGGTCGATCGCTTGCACCTGCTGGAGGAGCGGGCCGAGCGTGTGGTTCGAACGTCGATTGACGCGCTGCTGCTGGCCTTCGGCGTAATCGGCGCGATCAGCGGCACCTTGGCTGGGGCTCAGCTGATCAATCTGGCTGTGCTCAGCGGCGGGGCGATCGCCGTATTCGATGTCCTGCGCGAGCTGTGGACGCTCGACACCGGCCAGACCTCGCTCTTGTGGACGTCAGTACTAACTGATCTGTACCTGTTCTACCGGCTTGATCAGCGGCACCGTCTGCTGGCGCCCATTTCGGCTGCGCCGGCCGCGGTCAATCCCCCGTCACCGCCCGACATGCTGGCCGTACCGATTGCTCAGACCGTGGACGTCAGCCGGTCATTTACCCGGCCGGCCATGGAAATTGTCGACCAGGCCTTCGAGTACGCGCAGCGGCTCGGCCACGCCAGCGTCGAGCCGGTTCACGTGCTCGCCGCCGCGGCCGGCAGCCCGGACGTGGCCCTGGCCCTGGTCCGCTTAAGCATCGACCGAAACGCCTTGGGCAAACGACTCAAGCACGTGCTGTCCCGGGTGCCGCGCTCATCCGGCGAGCCGCGGCTTGGCACCAGCCTGCGCGAGGTGCTGGTCCGCAGCTACGAGTTGGCGCAGGCTGAACGGCTCTTGCAGGTCACGCCGCCGAGCTTACTGGAAGCGCTGAGCCGACAGCCGTCGTCAGCCCAGGATATTCTGTTTGATCTGGATGCCGATCAGCAGAAAGTCCACAATGTCGTGGTTTGGGCGCTGCTGCAGCGCCGGTTGCTGCAGTCGTGGTCGCGGCTTCGAACCCGCGCCCTAACCAAGCCGAAGAGCGGCATGGATCGAGCCATGACGGCTCAAGCCACGCCGGTTCTCGATCACTTCAGCACCGACGTGACGCAGCTGGCCCGGCGCGGCATGCTGCCGTTGATGGTTGACCGTGAGCAGGAGCTCGAAGACGCCTTTCGAGTAGTCGAGAGCGGCCGGCATAACGTCATCCTGGTCGGCGAGAAGGGGGTCGGTTCAACCAGCCTGCTGTACGCCATCGCCGAACGGATGGCGGCTGAAGACGTGCCGGAGGTGCTGCAGGACAAACGGCTGGTCTTACTGTCGGTGTCGTCGCTGGTCAGCGGAGCGGGCGGCGGCGGAGCACTAGAAGAGCGGCTGCGAGAAATTATCGTTGAAATCGTCAAATCCGGAAACATCGTCTTGGCCATCGAAGACATCCACGAGCTGGTTGGCGTTTCGTCGGTGTCCGGTGAGTCGCTGGACTTGGCATCCATCCTCGGTAAAGTGCTGGAAAATCGCGCGTTCGTGGCTTTTGCCACCAGCACGATCGACGGGTACCGCCGCTACGTCGAACCGTCGGCGTTATTCGCGGCCTTTGAAAAGGTCAACGTCGACGAGGTTAGCCCGGACGTGGCCATTCAGATCGTGGAGTCGAAAGCCGGCGGCGTCGAAGCGCGTCACCGAGTTTTTTTCTCGTACGCCGCGGTCGATAAGATCGTGCAGCTGTCGATCCGCTACATCCACGATCGCCGGTTGCCTGAAAAAGCCCTGACCCTGCTCGATGAAGTCGCGGCCTACACCCGCGCAGCCAAAGGCGAGCGGGCGGTGGTGACCGCCGACGACGCAGCGGCCGTCGTCAGCCGTCGGACCAACACCAACGTGGCGGCGGTGACCGAAGACGAGGCGAGCAAGCTGCTGCACCTCGAGGAGCGGATGCACCAACGCATGGTCGGCCAGGATTCGGCGGTTCGGGCGGTCGCCAGCGCGCTGCGGCGCGCGCGTGCCGAGCTGCGCGACCCAAAGCGGCCGATCGGCGTCTTTCTGTTTTTAGGGCCGACCGGCGTCGGCAAAACCGAGCTGGCCAAAACCGTGGCCGAAGTCTACTTCGGCGAAGAGCAGAACATGGTGCGCCTGGACATGTCCGAGTACCAGGATCCGACCGCGCTGTCGCGCCTGCTCGGCACGCCCGCCGGGTACGGCGGGGCGACCGGCGGGTACCTGACCGAGGCCGTCCGGACCAACCCCTTTTCGCTGGTTTTGCTCGACGAACTGGAAAAAGCCCACCCCGACGTGCTGAACGTCTTTTTACAGGTCTTCGACGATGGACGGCTAACCGATGCTGGCGGCCGGACGATCGACTTCACCAACACTATCATCATCGCCACCTCGAACGCCGGCACCGACGTCATCCAAGAGCGGATGAAAGCCGGCCAGCGGCCGGAACAGATTCGGGAAGAGTTGGTAGAACGGGTGCTCGGCCAGTATTTCCGACCGGAGTTTCTGAACCGCTTCGACGACGTCATCGTCTTTACGCCGCTGTCACCGGAAGAAGTCGCGCAGATTACCGAACTGCTGCTCAAGAAAGTTGCGGCCCAGCTGGCGAGCCGCGGCATCACCTTGCAGGCTTCGGCCGAAGCCATCCGTGAGCTGGCGGCGGCCGGTTTTGATCCGATCTACGGGGCACGGCCGCTGCGCCGAGTGATTCAGGAGCGGGTCGACAACGCCCTAGCGACCTTCTTGCTGACCGGTAAGCTCAGCCGGCGGGACGTGGCGGTGCTCGACGGCGGCGGGGTGATCCGGGTCGAGCGGGCCGAGCAGCTCTGAGCCTGAGGGGAGCGAACCCGGCTTGTCAAATAACGCCGGCTGTGCTACCGTAACCAACTCAAGTTTAGTCAATCCGTTAGCGCCTGATACCTACCGAATACAGTCATGTTGAGCTTTGATGGCCAAACCGTCTTAGTCATCGCTCCGCACCCCGACGACGAGGTGTTTGGGTGCGGCGGCCTGATCCATCGGGTCAAGCGCCAAGGCGGCCGAGTCTACGTCTTGTACCTGACGGTCGGGACGACTCAGGATTTTTCGAAGCGCGGGCGGTCGACCCAGACCGAACGGACGAAGGAAATTAAGCGCGTGGCCTCACTGCTAAAACTCGACGGCTACCGAATTGTTTTTCCCGGCAGTCAGTTTCACCTTCGCCTCGACACGGTCCCGCAGAAAGATATTATTCATGAACTCGAGCGGGGTCAAGACATTTCACTGGAAGCGATCCGTCCCAGCATTGTCCTGACCAGTCCGTTGCAGGACTACAACCAAGACCACCGGGCGGCGCACCATGCCACCATGACGGCGACGCGCCCGGCCGCCCCGGCGGTTAAGCACCTGGCGACAGTCGTGATGACCTACGACCTGCCGTCGAAAGCCTGGACAGGGGAGCCGGCCGTCCCGCCGAAAAACGTTTTCGTCCCACTGTCCGCCGCTGACCTACAGGCCAAGCTGGCGGCGCTGAAACTGTATCGTTCACAGCTCAAGCACGAGAACAGCCCGCAGTCAGTCGATGGGGTTAAAACCATGGCTAGGATGAACGGCTTGCTGTGCGGTACGCGCTATGCCGAAGGGTACGTGCTTAAGCGCCTGGTCGCGTAATGGCGGTTCGGCTCGCCGGGTACCAGCCCCAGTACTTCCCGCGTCTGCACTACTTCGCCCGCGTCCTGAACGCCGACATTTTCAAGGTATCCGACTACGTCCAATTCGTCCGAGCGCACACCTACCTCCGGCCCGACGGTTCGCGTGAGCATCGAGGAAAATCGTACCAGGCGCATTCGCCGATAAAGCTCGGGAGCGGTTTGTACTTTTTGACCGTTCCGGTCGTGCACCACGGCATGCAGCCGATCAACCAGACGGCCGTCAGCTACGCCAAGCCGTGGCCGGCGGCACACCTGCGGACCATCCAGACGGCCTACGCCCGAGCCGAACGCGCGGCCGAGATACTGCCGCAGGTTTCAGCGATCGTAACCAAGCAGTACCAGAACTTGGCCGAGCTTAACATTGCGACGATCTTCTGGGCGTTAGCCGTGATCCTCGGCCGTCCCGAGCTGCCGGCTGAAGGGCTGTCGGTCGAACGCCTGAACGAACTGCTGAACACGCAACCCCACCCCTTCCGCCTGCGGAGAATCGTCATCATCTCTCAGACCGGCGTTCCACCCCGACGCGCAAGTGATGCAGACTCAACTAACTGGATTATCGAATCGTGTCGGCGGCTGGGTGCGAGCGAGTACTACCACGGCGGCACGGCCGCCGCCGCCTACCTCGATCATCGCCGCCTGGTGGCGGCTGGCATCACTCCGATCCAGCAGCAGTGGACGTGCTT
>JACQKI010000049.1 GCA_016204645.1 Candidatus Kerfeldbacteria bacterium | reverse complement strand
TTTCCCGAGCAGCTGCATCGGCCGTCGGCTTGGTTCTACGGCCGCTGGATGCCGTGGACGCTGCGGTTTGCCCAGCGCGTTATTGCCGTCTCCGAGTACACGGCCGCCGAAGCCATTCGAGAATTGAAGCTGCCGGCCGATCGGCTGCGCGTAGTATTGCAAGGCGCCGAACGGTCAGGAGCGGCTGATGTGGCGGCCGACGCAGCGGCGCTCGAACGATTTCAGCTGCCGGCAAAGTTCATCCTGCACGTGGGAACGGTTGAGCCGCGCAAGAACCTAGCGTTCTTGGTGCGGGTGTTCGCTTCGTTCCGCCAGCGTTTCCCGGCCTACGATTTAGTGCTGGCCGGCAGCAAAGGCTGGCTGGCCGGGGACGTCCACCGGGCGGTGCGTGACGCTGGATTGGAAGCACACGTTCGTTTCCTCGGCGGCGTCAACGAGGTTGAACTACGATCGCTCTACCGGCGGGCCCGAGTAATGGCTTTCCCTTCACGCTACGAAGGGTTTGGCCGCCCGCCGCTCGAGGCGATGGCTGCCGGCACGCCGGTCGTGGCCGCGGCCACTAGTTCAATTCCGGAAGTGGTCGGTGAGGCCGGGATTCTGGTGACCGATTACAATGAAGCCGCCTGGGTCACGGCTTTGGCTTCGGCCGCCGAAGACGAGGAGCGGCGCCGGCACCTGCGTCAGCTCGGCCTAAAGCACAGCCGGCAGTTTACCTGGGAGCGGGCCGCGCGGAGCGTAGCCAAAGTTGTGCACGAGGCAGTGGTTAGTGATTAGGGTATAGTGGTTAGTATGGATACGGTCGGCCCAAGCCAACGATGGTCAAGGTTGATGATTGTGCTGGCCGCTGGTTTGGCCGTAGCGGCTGGAGTATTAGTTGGTACAGAACCGCTGGCTGCCGGCGTGCTGATTGCCGGTCTACTGGTTGGCGCGGTCGTGGTGCGCTGGCCGCTGGTTGGTTTGGCCGCGCTGATCGGTTCACTGGTAGTCGGTCAGCTCGTCCGAATCCCGGCCTTCGGGGCTGAAGGCGCCGTTCTGCCGAACGATATTCTATTGCCAGCGGTGGCGATGGGCTGGTTGTGGCGCGGGCTGGTGAGCCGACGAGTGGTGTTCCCCTCGTCGCCGCTGTCGTGGCCGATCGTCACGATGCTGGTCGTGTTTGTGCTGACCTTTCTGGCCGGGACAGCGCAGTTGCCCTTTCTGGCTGAGCGCGAGCGCTTGGTGGCGGCCCTCTACATTGTCCGTTGGTCCGAGTACGTCTTGCTGTTCTTCATCGTGGCTGACGTGGTGCGGACCGAGCCGCGGGCCCGTCAGCTGATCTGGTGGGTGGTCAGCGCGGCCAGCCTGATCGCCCTGCTCGGATTTATCCAGTTGAAGCTTTTTCCTGATTTCAGCTTCATGGTCCCGCAGGGTTGGGATCCGCACGTCGGTCGACTGCTCTCGACCTGGTTCGATCCGAACTTCTTGGCTGGATTTTTCGCATTCACCAGCATGCTGGTCGGCGGCCTAGCGCTGTACAGCAGCGGCGCACGTCGGATGGTCTTGGCTGTCGTCGCCGCGCTGCTGTTTGCCGCACTGGTACTGACATTTTCGCGCAGCGGTTACGCCTCATTTTTTGCCGGCGCCGTCGTTCTGACCTTCTTAAAGTCGCGGCGGCTGTTTGCGCTGCTGGTACTAACGGCTGCGATCGTGCTCCTGACCGTGCCGCGCGTCCAGGAGCGGGTTCAGGGCGCGATCGCCATCGACGCCACCGCCCGCCTGCGCATCGTCTCGTGGCAAAATGCGCTGACCGTCTACCGCGACTACCCCGTAACCGGCGTCGGGTACAATACCTACCGTTACCTACAGGTTGATTACGGTTTTATTAAGGACGCGGCTGAGCACTCGGCCGGCGGTTCGGATTCAAGCTTGCTGACTATCCTGGTGACAACCGGTCCGGTTGGCCTGGCCGTGTATTTATGGTACCTGTGGGCCGCCGGGTCAATCGGTTGGCGGGGTTGGCGGCGCGGACAGTCTGACCTTGAGCGCGGACTGGGCTTGGGCGCGCTGTCCGGGCTGGTCAGCCTGACCGTGCACAGCTTGTTCGTCAACAGCCTGCTGTTTCCGCAC
>JACQKI010000047.1 GCA_016204645.1 Candidatus Kerfeldbacteria bacterium | reverse complement strand
TTCGCCGGTTTGTACGCCTACGATCAGAACGGCAACTTCGCGGCCGGGGTCCTGCTCAATCCGTACTGTCACCGCAACACCTACGATCCGAGTAAACCGATTGAGGAAATCGAATGATGCGCAGTCGGACAAGGCGCGACCGTATGGCCGTCTCGAAAATTTTTGTGCCGCTGCTGGCTGGCTGGTTCGTCCTTGTCGGGGTACGGGTCAATGCCGTTTGGAGCGATCCGGTCGGCCTGGAGCCGCCGAATGATTTTCCCGGCGGTTTCATCCTGCCGCTCAATACCAGCAGCACGGCCCAGACGAAAGAGGGCTTGCTGACCCTGAACGGACCGCTGACCGCGCTCGGTTCGCTGTGCATCGGACAGGTCGGTAACGTCTGCGACAACGGCGGGACATCCAACGGCGGGACTAGTCCGATCGTCTGGAACGGCTTCAGCCGATCGAGCTGGACGGCCGCCGCGCTCCAGAGCTTCGTCCGCCTGCAGCCGCCGTCAGTCGGAACCGAGCTCGGAGCCGGTGAGATTAACGGCACGCCGGTTTACCTCGCGCCGTTCACCCTACGAGGCCGGGCCGGGCCGCAGCTCGGATTCAATCCGCCGAGCTACGGGATCGAGGGCGTGGCCGCCAACCTGGACGGCGGGTTTGCCGGCGGCGTCGACAGCGCCGGCGCGGTCGGCATGGCGATGGTCGGCTTAGCTAATCACTACGGATTGTACGCCTCGAAGGGCAGCGGGACGGCGTCGGCCGCTTACTTCGCCGGCCACGTCCGCCTAACCGGCGGTACCGACGCCAGCGACCTGGTCATCGGCCAGATCGGTCCGAACGCAGCCGCGGTTCGGATCAACGGCATTTCGGAAGTCTGCTTGAACGACCAGTGCCGGGCTGACTGGCAGCTCGGCGGTAGCAGCCAGTGGGTCTACTACGGCCCGACCAATACGCTCTGGCCGGGTTCGACCACCCGCGACTGGAGCGTGGCCAACGGCCGGTTCACGGTCACGAACCGAGCCGACTTGACGGTCGACGTGGCGGTCAGCGGCGGCTCGAAGTTCGGCGGCCTGGTCGTCGGCACACCGACCGGCGCGGTCAACACCTGCGGTGACGGCTTGTGCACGGCCAGCGAGTCGGTCTCAACCTGCGCACTGGATTGCGACACCTTACCGCCCGGGCCGGTCAGTAATGTGACCAGCGTCTTCGCGTCGAACATGCTGACCCTGAACTGGACACTGCCAGGAGACAGCGACCTGGCCGGGACCAAGGTCATTCAGAATGCGCTGGTGCCGCCGACCAGCCCACTGGAAAACGGTTCGCTGATTCTCGAACCGACTGCCACGTTCACCAGTACTCCTCTTGCCCTAGGCCAGACGTACTACTTCGGGCTGTACGCTTACGACCAGTCCGGAAATTACTCGTCAGGAGTACAGTTTCAATTTACCGCGCCATGACCAGCCTGATGTACCGTCACCGCGTTTCGGTAGCTGTCGTGGCCTTAGCCGCGGCTATCGGCTGGATGCGTTCGGCTGTACCGGCGGAGTCCGGCCAGGTGACTCCGGGCGCCGTCCAGAAGCTGACCGTCTACAGCGGCGTGCTGATGATCGTACCGAACGCTACAGACTCATTCGAGTTCGGCAACGCCGGCCGGGACATTGCCTCGACCTTTGACATTAACCTTCGTCCTGACCGCACGCTGCCCGGCTCGCGTTTTTACAAGGAACCGGGTATAGACGGTCGCTGTTCGATCGCAGTCGGGACAGCGTGCAACGCCAATAGCGATTGTCCGTCAGGCCAGGCTTGCATCGGCAGCCAGAGCCTAGAACTGACCGGTGATCTAATCGTGGCCACCGGGAAAAACCTCTGTTTTCCCGGGAACGACTGCCGGGTCGACTGGCCAGCCAGCGGCGGAACGGCCTACTGGGCCACCAACGCCGGAGCAGTCTCGCCGAAAGCCCATGCGCCTCCGTATGAAGTGCGGGTTGGACAATCAAACGGGCTGTGCCCGGTCGACGGGACCAGCTGCCAGACCCTCGTCGACTGCAACCAGGACGACGGTCCGCAGCCGTGCCTTCCGGTAACCGGCTTGGGCGGCAAGCACGCCGTGTCCGTAACTTCGAACACTGCCCAACCGGCGCTGCAGGCGTACGGTACCGTCAATTTCGGCCAGCGCGATCAGAGCAACGCCCCGCTCAACAACGGCAACGTCTTTGTCACCGGCGCGCTGATCGTACAGCACCGCGGTTTGTACAAGAACCTGACGTCGGGGTTCCCGTCAACCGCGCGCGTCTGGTACCGCGACGTGTATGATTACTTCACCACCGATACGCAAGATGGCAGCGGCCTGGACGCGGACACGCTGGACGGCTCGGTTCCGGTCAATTTTAAAAACAACCTGACGCCGAACGACTTATCGTGGCTGTCATGGTACGCTCCGAACGCCGGAGCTTACCCGCCGCTGGCCTATGGCGATGGAGGCTGGAAGGTTCGGACCGTGCTGTGCGCCACGACCGAACGCACGAAAGTCTGTGCGACCGGTCCGGATGCTGGTAAGGCTTGTAATGCCAACGGCGATTGCGGCACGCCCGACCAATTCGGAAATCCGGTGCTGTGCACGAAAGTCTGCAAAGCCGAGGAGAAAATGTGTCAGCTCGATAACATTTACCACTGTCGTTTTGAGAGAAACAAAGTCTGCCATGAACAGAGCGACTGCAACCCCGCCATCGGTCCGTTCAACAGCTTTCAAAATTTTTGTGAGCGCGATGAATTGTACGGCTTCAAACAATGCACGCACTTTACCAGCTACCGCTTGGTTGGCCCGACGGTCCAGTCTTGTAATTCTGATGCCGACTGCACGACCGCTCCCTTCAACTTCTGCGTTCCCAGCATTAATAACACCAAAGCCTGCGCCAGCCAACCGGCCCAAGCCTGCACGACTGATAGTGAATGTCCGTTCCGTGAGTACTGCGCTGGATTCCACTGCAGCCAGGACGCATCGATTAAGTGCCAGCAAGACTCAGACTGTTCCGGCAGCGGGACCTGCGTCCAAGGAGATGTATTTAATAATGCCTGGTGCGGCGGTGTATACGACAATACCAATTGCGAAAACAATTGCCGGACTACGGTTAAGAAGGACTGCGACGGCGACGGGGCCGTAGCTGAATGTAATTCTAAAGGCACGGGAATTGGTTACAACAAAGGTACGTGTACCACGGCCAATGATTGTCGGTGTTCAACCAACATTCAGGGCATCGGCGAGCTGCCCTACATCGACGTGAAAAGCCAGCCGGGCGGCGGGCAAATCTGTACGCCCCTCAACTGCATTGGCTGCGATCAAGGCCCGATGTCTCCATGGGTTCCATGAAGCGCCGAATGACCCACTATCGGTTGACGCTTTTCGCCCTGAGCACACTCGTCGTCACAGCGGCCTGGCTGCGGTTTAGCATGCCAGTTCAATCGTTGACGGTTACGCCGAACGCCGTCCAGAAGCTGACGGTCTACGGCGGCGTAGCGACCGTCACGCCGGTTGTCGGCGGGCCGACGCTCGAGCTCGGTACCGACGGCACGGATATCGTCTCGTCGGGCAACATCGTCATCCGGCCGCAGAGTTCGCCGCCGAACATCAGCAATACGCGTTTTACCGGCGGCGGAAGCAACGTTCAAAACCTTTTGATATCCGGCGACCTGAAGCTGACGACGCCCGGACGGCAGATCTGTTTGCAAGGAGACTGCCAGTCAAGTTGGGGCGGCGGCAGTTTCTGGGCGGAGAGGTCCGGCGGAATTTTCCCCGTTTATTGGCTCGAGCCGACCGACTTGTCGCGCGGCCTGCGGATCGGCGAGTCATCCGCTTTTACAGGGAAGACCGCGCTGATCGCCAACGGCTTGGGCGCCTACAACATCGGCGGCGGAGCGGCTGCCCGGTTCATCGGCGACGTCAAGAACATCAACGAGCTGCACTACTTCGAAAGTTTCACGGTCAACGGCGGCGAGGCCTGGCACGAGCAGAACGACGGCCGCGGTTCGGGCTTGGACGCCGACAACTTCGACGGCGTTCGGGCCTTTTACCAGCCCGGAACCTCGCTGATGTGCTACGCTACGTTTTGCCTGTGCTTCGAAGGCTTCTTAGCGCACCATACGAGCAACCACGTAAACAATGATTGCCTGCGTTTTAAGGTAGATTGGTGATGAACCCACGCAGTAAGAAAAATCGCCGGGTCCGAATGCATCGCAACTCTTTCTCTGCGCGTCGTTTAGCGCTGGCCGGCTTATCGATTGCCCTGATCCTGGCAGCCACCAGCAGCAACCGGTCGCAGCCGGTCAGCTCGGCGTCGGTTAGTGGCAGCTTAGAGCGACTGGCAGTCAAAAACGGCGTCATCACGATTGCGCCTGGTCAGCCCCAGGACAGCGTCATGGAGCTCGGCCACGAAGGACAGGATATTGCATCGACCGGTCTACTGTACTTCCGTCCGAACAATACTACGGCCGGCACCTACTTTTTCAAGAGCGCGGACAACACCCAAAACTTGCTGCTGACCGGCAACCTGCGCGTCAGCGGCGGCATCACGCTGGGCGGCCAGCGACAGACGACTTGGCCGGGCGGCGACGGCTGGGCAGTTGCAGCCGGCAACCTGACGCCCCAAGACCCGGCCACGTCGGTCGAGCTGAGTGCGTTCGGCAACAGCCTACGCGCCTTCGGCAACACGTCGTTGGCCAGCGGCTTTGACACGCTGCGGATAACGAACCTGTCAGGCGCGCCGGCCGTTGATTTCGGATCCGCCTACGTGACGGTTAACGACGAGGTATCCGTCGGCGGAGGAGCATACGTGTGCATGGATCCGGGTAATGGGTGCCAAGCCGCTGCTCCTCAGTGGCGTGGGCAAGTTTGGACAACGGTCAACGACGGACCGCAGCCTGACGGAACTCCTGATTACAGCGGAGGACCGGACGCGGGCGGCGCCGGGCCTGACGCCGACACGATTGACGGTTTGAACACGTACTTGGTCGATGACTGCGGCGGCAAAGGCGGCGGCGTATACTGTTTCTGTTCGATCAATACCTACGGCAGCCCGACTTGCATCCTGATGTGGCCCAACTAAACAGGTCATGGTGGACCATGAGCAAGCAATCTACTAAACAACGCAGCTCCCCGTCGTTCAGGCTGAACCGGTTGCTTCCCGTAACAGTCGGCATCGTGGCGATTGGGATCTTGAGCTTGAGCGTGCCGTCGAGCGCGCGCGATTTTGCCAAAGTCGGTTTGCCGATCAATACGCCGGTCAACCTGTACGGCGTGGCCGGCGTCTACAACCGCGTCCCCAGCACCTACGAGGCCTGGGCTGTGGGCGAGGTGGTGACTCCGGCCGGCGTTCCGGTTGTGCCGCCGCAGG
>JACQKI010000053.1 GCA_016204645.1 Candidatus Kerfeldbacteria bacterium | reverse complement strand
GGTCGGACTGTATGCGTTTACGCTCCTGTGGTTGCAGTTCGTCATCGGGGCTGCACGTTCAGTGCTGCGGACTGTCGTGCATCCGGCGATCATCACCTGGCACCGCCGCCAAGGGATCTTGATTTTCCTGCTAGCCTGGCTGCATCCGACGCTACGCTTTTTCGGCGTTGGTCTGGATCAATACTTCAAGAGCTGGGGCGTCGATCCCAGCCTGGTTCCCTACCTATGGCTGGGGTACCTGCAACTGTTTTTGCTGACGCTGACGGCCAGCACGGCCTTGCTGCGCAAGCTGCCGTGGCTCAAAACCCGCTGGCACACCATCCACTACCTGAACTACGCGGTCTTCGTGATGGTCTGGATCCACGGCTGGTTTTTAGGATCCGACGTTCGCACGACCAACCTCCGCTACCTGTGGTGGTTCTTCGCGGTCACGGCCCTGGCAGCGACCGTCGTGCGAGTTCGCCAGGTACTTTCGAGACGGCAGCCTCAAGCCAGCGCGGACGGTTCTGAACGTTCAAGCGCCGAGCGGGTCGGACGGTTCGTGCCGGTCGCGACCGTTGATCAATTTAAAGACCGTGCAGTAGTTTGTACGGCTGTGAACGGAAAGCCGCTGGCCTTGTTCAAGGTGGGGGAGCAGTACTTCTGCCTGGATAATGCCTGTTCGCACGCCGGCGCGCCGCTGTGCGAAGGCACGCTCGAGGGCACGGTCATCGAATGCCCGCTCCACGCTTCACGCTTTGACCTGACCACCGGTGCGGTCGTGGCCGGCCCAGCGCACGAGCCGCAGCCGACCTACCCGGTACGGGTGCGCGGCAACGCCGTCGAGGTGGCCGTTTGATCAACCGACGGCGGTTAACCTCGCTGGGCATATTTTCAATTGGCGTGGCCCTAGCCGTGCTCTTGGTGCGCCTGCCAGTCGGGCACGAGCTGGTGGATCGCTTCGAAGGCTGGGGATACATGACTGCCTTGATCGGCGGCGTGCTGTACACCACCAGCCTGACGTCGGCCGCTGCCACGGTCGTGCTGGCGCACGTGTCTGAAACGTTGAATCCCGTGCTGGCCGCGGTAGTCGGCGGGTTCGGCGCGTTACTCTACGATCTGATCGTCTTCACTGCATTCGACCGGGCGACTCACCACCCCGGTGTGATCGAAAACATCCGCCAGCGGTTGGCTGGCCGTCGCAAGACTCGCTGGAGCGCCTACCTGCTCGGCAGCCTGGTGGTTGCTTCGCCGCTGCCAGACGAACTCGGCCTGGCCATGCTCGACGTGGCTGGCATAAAAAAACGGGCTTTGATCCCGCTGTCGTTTGGTTTGAACACGATTGGTATCTTGGCGATTATCAGCCTGTTTTAGGGTCAACAACGTTGATTGGTCGGCCAACTTGAAAGGCGCGGATGTTGCGGACGGTCGTGGCCATGATTCGTTCCAGCGCTTCGTGCGAGTTAAAAGCGTTGTGCGGCGTCAGCAGCACGTTCGGCATGCTTTGCAGCACGCGGCGAGCAGCCGTATGCTCAAGCACGTCGAGGCCGGCGGCCGCCACTTTTTTCGTTTTTAGAGCTTTGACCAAGGCATTGGTGTCGATTAAACCGCCGCGGGCAGTGTTGATGATGACCACTCCGCGCTTCATGTACCTGAAGGCGGCGGCATTCAGCAGGTGTTTGGTTTTCGGCGTCATCGGAACGTGTAAAGATACCACATCGGCCGCGCGCAATAGCGGCGCCAGGGCGACGTAGCGAAAATCCAGTTGGCGGGCAAGCCGGCGGTCGCGCACGCTGGAATGTGCTAGCACGTCCATGCCGAGGCTCTGCGCGTAGCGGATGACCTGCGAACCGATCCGGCCTGTTCCAATCACGCCCAGCGTCTTACCAGCCAGGTCAAAACCGTGGAGGTCCTCGTACTTGAAGTTCCCGCGGCGGGTACGGTTGACGCTGTCGACGATCCGGCGGCTGATGGCCAGCAGCAAGGCCAGCGTGTGTTCAGCCACGGTCTGCGTGCCGTACTCTGGAACGTTGCAGACAGTCACACCGCGAGCGCGGGCTGCTGTGATGTTGATGTGATCGTAGCCAGTTGTTCGCGTGACGATCAGGCGCAGGTGAGGAGCTGACCGCAGCACCTCAGCAGTTATTTTCGAGTGCGTAAAGACCGACAGGATGGTGGTGGCTTGGAGCAGCCGGCGCAGCACCTGGTTGGCGGTCAGTGGAGAGCGAGTGATGGTGCCTTTGGTACCGGGCAACGACAGCGGACGCTCCCACGGCTGCTGCTCGAGAAACAGGATGCGGTCGCGGCCCGAAGCGAGTTGTCTCATACGGCTAGTATAGCGCACGGGCAACGTTTTCCAAAAAACCGATTGCAGACTTGCCTTTTTTCATTGTACGTTTTATCATTTTAGCGCCGTCGCGTAGAGTTTAAGACGGCGCTCATGGCTAAAGTACAACGAAAACGCATCGGTCTGGTCTTTGCTGGCGGTACGGCCTTGTCCCAGAAGCCCAAGCCCTGGGAGCTGGTCCGGACGGCGGCTGGCATGCGGCGCTGGCTGGACAACTTTCCCGAGCTGCAGGTGGTAGCCGACGTCGAACCGGTGTTCGTCACGGGTAAGGCGGCCAACCAGATCGGAGCGGCCGAGTGGCTGCAGCTGGCCCAGGCGGTGAAGCAGCACCTCACCCGGGTTGACGGCTTCGTGATTCTCCACGGTATCGAAACGCTGCACTTTACCGCTAATGCTCTAAGCCTGATGCTGCGTTCATTGCCGATGCCGGTTGTTTTGTCTGGCTCGCCGCTGCGGGCCGGTGTGCCGCGGTCGGGGCAGGTCGAATTTGGCGCGCGGGCCAACATCGTCAACGCCGTCGAAGTGGCGACCTCCGACCTGAACGACGTCAGCGTGGTGTTCGGCAACCGGATCATGCGGGCCTGCAAGGTTCAGCCTGAGCTGGTTGACGGCCAACTGCACCTGACCACGGTCGATGGTTCGGTCCTCGGTCGGGTCGATTTCGGGACTAAACTCTTTTTTGGTCAGCCGTTTACGGCTAAGCGCAAGCCGGCATTCAACATCCACTTTGATTCGAACGTGGTAGTCACGACCTTACTGCCCGGCACCAGCAGCATCGGTATTCGTCAAGGTTTAGACGCGGCCGCGGTCCACGGCGTGGTGGTCCGGGCCAGCCAGGATTTTCTAGCGGTCTCGCCGGAAGTCCAGCGCGAACTTGAAGCCGCTGCTGAACAGGGGATTCCAGTGGTGGTGACGTCATCACATAAGCTCCGCAGCTTACCCAAGCGATTGATTTCGCTGGTCGGACTGTCGCCCAGCATGGCGGTCGTCAAAGTCATGTGGGCTCTCGGTGCGACCCATGATCGGAATAAACTACAGCGGCTGCTTGAGGCCAATGTGGCTGGTGAATTTACCAAGGAATTTCCGCCACCAGCATGATGCGAGTTTATTTTTACGGACCGACGACGGGTAAGCGTGACTTAGTCACAACCTACGGCGTGATTAAAGACGTCTGTCACCGGGCTGACGTGGTGCTATCAACCAATTCCCAGCCGAATCTACCGCCGGAGACGGTCAGCAAGCACCAAGCCTCGGCGGCGCCGTTGCTCGACGCCATGCAGGCGATCATCGTTGAAGGCTCGACGCCTGATCCGCAAGCCGGCTACCTACTGGCCTACGCGATTGCGGAAAAACGACCGCTGCTGTACCTGTACGCCCGGGGCGAAGTGGCGCCGGACGTGCTGCGCTACCTTAACTTGAAAGATATACCGAAGCATGTGCTGGTGACGACCTACTCGGTCGCCAACTTGGAAAAAATCGTGGAAAGCTTCTTGAGCGCTTTTGGCCGGGTTAAAGTTCGCGAAGTGCCGCGGATCAAGTTTACCCTGCGCCTGACGCCGACGATTGACGAGTACCTGGACTTCAAGACCCGGAACACCAAGCAGACCAAAGCCGACTACCTGCGCGACAAGCTCGACAAGCTCCTCGAAGACGACGACGAGTTCCAGCAGCACCTGCGTAAGCGCCATCGCGAGTAAATTTCGTTTTTGTACTTGACGACCGCGTTGACCAGCGGTAGGATTGGTATAGAAATGAGCCGTCGCTGAAAGTCAGCGCCGTCGCAAAAAAAGCAATCGATAAACCGCAGCCCATTGTCTCAAGTGTTTATCAGGAGTCGGGGGAGGGAAGGCGGTGCGCCGTCGCACTCAAGCGCCGTCGCTAGAGCGGTGGATAACTAACTATCATGCCCTATCTCAACAACCTTAATCCGTACTCGATTGTGTTGGTACTCTGGATGATGATGCGTTCGTTCCACCTCGTTTAACGTGATCTATCCTGGCGCTCGCAGCCGGTGGCCGGTCGCAAGGACAGATTCGGCGGCACTACGAAAGGGGACGGTCTATGGACCTGAACCGCGTCACCTTAATCGGGAACCTGACCAAGGATCCCACGGTCAAAGCCCTGCCCAGTGGCCAGGCCGTTAGTAGCTTCTCGCTGGCGACCAATTTCCGGTGGGAAGACCGGGAGTCAAAAGCCAAGAAGGAGAGCGTCGAGTTCCACGACGTCGTAGCCTTCGCCAAACTGGCCGAGATCATTAACCAGTACGTCAAGAAAGGCAGCAAGGTCTACCTCGAGGGCCGGTTGCGAACCAACAGTTGGAAAGGCAAGGACGGCAAGAGCCGCCGGACGACCCAGATCGTGGCCGATAACCTGATCATGCTCGGCCACCGCGGCCAGCGCGAGGTCAAGGCGGAATCAGCCACGGCCTAAGCAGCTCATCACAACCCCGTATGGGACTTTCCCTGAGCGTAGCTCGGGGATTCCCATCCGCACGCCAATAGCTCGCGCGTTGTCCCGTCAACAAATTTAAGCGCCACCGAATTTGTCGCGGGATAGTCGTCGGGCTGGAGGTGTGCGGGTGGGAGGTTGACGATTCTGATCGTTCATTCCAACCCGAAGGAGGTGATGAGGAACTCATCTTGTTGGTGGCAGTTCACGTCCCGTTTCGTCCGCGACAAAATCTCGGAGGTACCAGATGTTGACCACCACCCGTTCCACCAAGTTGCGCGTACCGCCGCTGCCCGACCAGGTTCGGTCGATCGTGGCCGCGCGCATCAGCCGCGAGCAGCACGTCGGGCAGGAGCAGGCCGAGCAGATGCTCGACAGCACCTGTCACTTCATGGCGCTGGCGGCCGCGTTTCCCGGTCATGCTTTCGTTCCGACCAAGCCGATCGACGCGGCCTGGCACGAGTTTATCCTGTTCACCCGGCCGTACCATGCGTACTGCCGCCTGCTCAACCGACGGTACATCCACCACGTCCCGGTCGACGAGCTCGCGGACAATCCGCCGAAGGGTGGCGCGCTCCGCACCCGCCGGTTCATGGAAGAGCGCGGGATCGAGTTCAACGCCGAGGCCTGGCAGCTGCCGGTCGACGCGGACTGTTCGCCGGATCCGTGCACTTGCACGGGCTGTTCCGAGTGGGACTAGACGCGGAGGCGCATGATGTTGAGCGACGTCCTGACCACCTGGTTCGTGGAACCAGGTCCGCGCCTTGGTCTCGCTGACTGCCATGGATGTGGCGGCTACGGTCGAGACCTCGGGACCGGGCAACTCTGCAGCCAATGCGGAGGGAAAGGAGCTTTCGTCTCGTTGGCCGAGACGCCGCAGTCAGACGAACTGGTGAGTTTTCTGTTCCGGTAGTATTCGAAGCACCAACCAGGAGGGATATCGTGGTTCCGAGATTCATGGAAACGATTCAGCTTCCCGTGAATGAGCTGCAGCGGGAAAGGCTGATGCGCATCGACCAGGAAGATTTCTCCGGCGTCAGGCGCAAGGTCCGGGAAGAGATGTCCGAACGGGGAATCGATGCAAGCGCGGAGTGGCTCGACGAAGGGATTCTGGCGTTGAAGCAGTACTACGCCGTGGCTCTACTCGATCCGCTCAACAAGCATGCCGTATCCGCGGTCATCGACCCGTTCTGGCACGCTCACATCATGCACACGAAGGAGTACGTCGCCTTCTGTGCCGAAGTATTCGAGGAGTTTCTGCATCACGAACCGCTCGACCGCAGCGACGAGCCAAAGCTGCGGTTCGTACACACCCTCTGGAAGTACACGCGGGGCGTGTATGGCCGGCTGTTCTCCTACGTGCATCCCGACACCTACAAGCAGCTGGCGGATTGCACGAGCGAGACGGTTTGCCTCCACCAGATGGTGTCGAATCGTCGACTGCGCGCCTGTGCGGTCTTCGAGGCTGTTCCTGCCTGCCAGTGAGCAGAAGGGTTCGACACGGTAGGGAGAGCTTAGCTTCAAGCTCTCCCTACCGCTATGATTCTATTACCTATGAAAGCACAAGCAATAATTTATCGTATTAAACCTCGCAAGCTCAAAACTTGGCGAGCGTGGTGCCATGCGCTCGACACGCGTCTGCGCGCCAATGCACTCCACACATTGAAAGAAGAAAAATCGACGATTGAATTTTTCATTAACTTCAAGATCGGTCAGAATTGGTACGCGCTTGGTTCGCAAATTGGAATGTTGAAACCATCGAATGTAAAACGCGAAATCAACCGGAAACACCGGAAAATCAGGTTGGAATGTCTTGAGCCGATAAGTCGGGCGGAATACGGTTACTTTCTTCAGTTGAGAGGTTGAATGACCTTGTCCTTGTATCTGGTTAAAAGGTCTGCAATTTCATTTCATCCGACGAAACTTCGCCGGAATTTTCCGCGTTTGACGAAGCCGGGCGTACAACGCATCCGTTCGTATGCCGACGACATTCGAGTTGAATCAATCACGTACCTGAGTGATGGGTTAAGAGTTAAAGGTTTTCTGGCATATCCGAAAAAGCGCGGCCAGTATCCGTGCATTATCTACAATCGCGGCGGCAACCGAGAGTTTGGCGCGCTCAACGAGCTCAAAGCTTGGGGTGAGCTGGGACAAATGGCAGCTTGGGGCTATATCGTGATCGGATCGCAGTATCGCGGAAATGCCGGAGGTGAAGGCCACGAGGAATTCGGCGGAAAAGATCTGCGTGATGTTTTGAACCTGATTCCGTATCTCAAGCAAATCCGTGGTGCCGATACGAAACGCATCGGACTGTACGGTTTTAGTCGCGGCGGGATGATGTCGCTCCTGGCGTTGAAGCAACCAGGACTTTTTCGTGCGGCCGTTGTGGGGGCGCCGGTCGTTGATTTAATCCACGAAAAACGGCCAGAGATGCGACGGGTGGCAAAAACGCTGATTGGCAAAACCGGCCAATCGTTGCTCCGTGAGCTACGAAAACGCTCGGCATTCTATTGGCCGGAGAAGATCGATCCGAAGGTGCCAATACTTCTGGTGCAGGGGAGTGCGGACTGGCGGGTTGATCCGGAGATTACCGCACAGTTCGCCGGGCTGCTGCTCAAGCATAAACGACCGGTGCGGTACGTCCTGTTCGAGGGCGCTGACCATGGGATTAGGGAGTACAAATCTGAACTCCGGCAGATGACGAAAGACTGGTTCGATCGGTTTTTGAAGCGCCGGGAAACCCTACCGAATCTCAAACTTCACGGGGAGTAATTTCCCGAACGAGCGCTTGACTTGATTGAACGTGTTTTTTTGCGTACACTGCCTTCGCTTTCAGGGATCGCCTCCCGCCAGAGGCGGGCAAGAATGGTAGGACACAGCACCAAGCGCTCAACGCTGGTGC